>PKTV01000353.1 GCA_002868985.1 Desulfobacteraceae bacterium
ATGGTTATATTTGCAAACAAAAAAGGTCGGCTGACGGCTTAAACAAATATTCAAATTTCGCACCCTTAATTTTTATCGATGTCAATACAGCGTAGCAGGCCGGAAAAATTTTTAGGTAAAATCATACTTAAAGTGATGACTCGAATCGGCATGAATTGTTTTTTTATCGGAATTTATACATTTTTATATATTATGGTTTCGGTGGCTACGCCCCTGTATGCCGATATCTATGTGTATGCCGACAAAGAAGGGGTGCTTCATTTTACAAACGTGCCCACATCATCCAATTCATCCAATTATAAGGTCTATATCAAAGAGACCCCTAAAAATTCGTTAGAATCAGATACTACCAATTTATATGATCATGTTATTTCAGAAGCATCTAAAAAGCACGGCGTTTCTTTTTCATTGCTGAAAGCATTGATCAAAATAGAGTCGGATTTTGATCCCAGGGCGGTTTCAAAGGCCGGAGCAATGGGGTTGATGCAAATTATGCCGGAGAATGTCAGGAGACTTAATATAAAAGACCCTTTCGATCCAAAGGATAATGTAATGGGAGGTACCCGATATCTAAAACAAATGATTCATCGCTTTGAAGGAAAGCTGCATCTGGCGCTTGCGGCCTATAATGCAGGCCCCAAAGCCGTTGAACAGTATCAGCGGATTCCCCCTTACAAAGAAACAGAAAATTTTGTGAAACAGGTGATGAAATATTATTCCATTTTTAAAGAGAGTTAGCCCGAATATTTTCTAATTCAAATTTTCAAAAAATTTCATGAAATATACGGGTTAGCCGCTCAATTAAAGACGATATCTTTCTCTACGACGGTTCCTTCTTTGATTACAGCCTGTGTTTTTCCTTTGTTTGTGATAACAATCTTACCCCTGATGGCAACATTATTTTCAAACCGCACATCTCCTTTGACGGTCAGAGATTCGCAATTCGCTAGTGACGGTTCGCCCTTGGAAAATCTTTCGTCAAAAAGATCTATTTTTCCGTAGTATTTCGGGTCAAGATCGACCTGGATCGTTTTTGTTCCAGTATTTGGATTTGCAATCAGATTGTTTTCTGTAGAAAAGATAAAGCGGTCGGATCGGATCGACAAAAGGTCGTTACATTTTTTAACCGGTAAAAAACGTGATGCAGGAACTTTAATAACAGCTGCACCTTCAAAAAGGGATATGGCAGCGCCCATGGCGGTTTCAATCTGAAAAACCTTCGGGCTGTTTTCATCTCTGGGGTCGAGGGTTTTGGGATTGCGGATGATGGGGAGTTTTACAGCCCCGATCTTTTGAATCAACGTGTGAAGTACTTTGAGATTTATCCAGATGTTGTTGGTGTTAAAAAATCCATAGCGCTTTATGTCTCTGAATGCGCTCAGTTCATTTTCCGGGCACTGGGCCGACTCTCTCAGAATCAATCGTCCGTCTTTATGTCTTGCGATATGCCCTCCTTTCACGTCTGAAGGGGTTCTGGGTGCCACTTCCATCATAAAAGGGAAACCCTTTTCAACAAAATACCCCAGAAGCGATTCATCCAGTGTCGCTCCCAAATTGTCTGAATTGGAAATGAAAGCATATACGATTTCTTTTTCGAGCAGTGTGTCTAATATTCCGGACGTATAAATAGCCGAGTATATATCACCATGCCCGGGAGGATTCCATTCCAGGTCAGGACTTTTGGGCCAGTCAGCAGGTGCAAAATTTTTCTGAAGGATTTTTGGAAACTTATTCTGAAGGAATAAGAGCGGTGGATCTGACGGTTTAATTTTTGAAAGGGCGTCAAGCGTGTCCTCATGGGTGCTGAAACTGTTCATCAGGGCAAGTTTTACATGACGCTTTTCTGCCTGTTTCAATATGATCTCGAGAAAAGTTTTTTCATTTTTTACTTTAAGAAAAGACTTTGCCCGTGTAAGCCCCATACTGGTGCCCAGACCGCCGTTGAGTTTTATCATCACAGCATTCGGAGACGCATGCCTGCCGGCGTTGGCATATTTTTGAATGCGATCGGCATCTTCGATATGGTCTGAGGTCACCGGCCGTATATCTTTGTCAGAGATGAGGCCGGTTGCGCCTGAAATGATTTTTTTATAATAATGGGCAAACGTATCGATGACAACAGGATGAAGGTTCGCACGTTCCATCTTTAATATAAAAGATGGGAGGTGTTTGTGTGCATCTGAATTTTTCTGCATGAGTTTTTATGTTTAAATGGGTTCGATCCAACCTGCAGGATCTTTGGTTTTACCGTACTGAATATCTGTCAATTCTTTGTAGAATCTGTTTGCCATGGCACCGACTTTGCCGTCACTGACGGTGATCACGGTATCTCCGTACTTAATTTCACCCACCGGGGATATAACGGCTGCAGTGCCTGAACCAAAAATTTCGTCAAGTTTTCCAGAGGCATGGACATCTACCACCTCACTGATGCCGATTTTTCGTTCAGAAACCTTTATGCCCCACATTTTGGCAAGGTTTATTACAGAATCTCTGGTAATACCCGGAAGGATGCTTCCGTTTAGTATGGGGGTGATCAGCTCACCATTGATGACGAAAAAGATGTTCATTGCGCCGACTTCTTCGATATATTCCTGCTCAATGCCGTCAAGCCACAAAACCTGGGTATAACCATGCTTGTGTGCCTGTTCACCGGCATAAAGACTTGCGGCGTAATTTCCGGGTGTTTTGGCTTCACCCACACCGCCCCGAACGGCCCGCACATGGTTACGGGTGACCCAGATTTTGACGGGGTTAAAGCCTTCGGGGTAATAGGCCCCCACAGGAGAAAAAATGATGAAGAATCGATAAGTATGCGAGGCGCGCACACCCAAAAAAGGATCTGTGGCGATGATCGTTGGCCGTATGTAAAGAGAGGTTCCCAGAGCGCTAGGCACCCAGTCTTTTTCAATGATAAGAAGTTCTTTGAGGGCGTCTAATGCAAAATTTTCATCAATTTCAGGTATGCATAAAAGGCGCGAAGAGTTGTTCATCCGTTTAAAATTGTCTTTTGGACGGAAAAGCTGGACAGCGCCTGTTTCTGTCCGATATGCTTTGAGTCCTTCAAAAACACCCTGGCCATAATGCAGCACCATGGTTGCCGGGTCCATATTTATGGGTGCATAGGGCTCGATACGTGGATTGTGCCATCCATCTTGAGGATTGTAATCCATGTTGAACATGTAATCTGTAAAAATGGTACCAAAACTGAGTTTGGAATCGTCAGGCTTGGTCTTTAATTGATCTGCTTTTGTAATATTCAGTTGCATGTTAACTTCCTCCTTGACTCTCTAAGTTCCACAGCATTAGCCCTGTTGTATTGTCGTAAACCCTTTCTAAAGGTTTTCCGGTCATTTCCTGAAGATCAATTTCTCCGGCAAAAAGTATGGTTTCTGAAAAAAGGTGCCCACCGATTATTTTACCGTGTTCATCGGCCAGGACAATATGGGATTGGATTACCGGAGTTTTATCCTTTAATGAAACATTGCCGATGCAATTTACGATTTCCATGGTTGTATTTTCAGTAAAAGTGACGTAGACATATTGTTTTTGGTCATAAACGCCTATGCTGGCAGACGAAACAGCACCAATAACGGAAAATGTTGCTGTCCGGATATCGGATGCCCTGCAAAAGTTCTCAATGGATGTGATCAGGTCTTTTCCGTGAGGAAGTCGTCCTAACAAGCGACGTCCGAGTTTAAATTCAGAGCAGATCAGTTCATCCATAAAACACCTAAATGATATAAAACCTGAATCTTGCATATGAAAGCCGCCAACTCGTGCAAAATTCAGGTAAAATTCAAACAATACCATGTGATTCGAAAGCTATAGCACTTTTTGAGTTGAAATCAAGACCTAAGTTATGTTTAAGGCCACTTCTCAGTAAATCGGCGCTACGGATACTTACCACCCGGGACCTATTGAAATGTTACTTTTTAAGAAGATATTGGCAGATAATATCTTATTTTTCAATGGTTGACATCGGCAGAAGCTTCAGGTAGTAAGATCCAAAATTTTAATATAAAAAAGGAAGAAAAAATATGAATTCATCAGATCGTATGGCTGATATACCAACTGTAAGACTTGGGTTAGACAGCAAGTTCAAATTTAAATGTCATAAAGGTGTAAAATGTTTCACCAAATGCTGTAGGGGGATTAATATCATACTGACTCCCTATGATATTATTAGACTTAAAAAACGCTTGCAGCTGTCTTCGGAAGAATTTCTTGCCGTGTATACCACTCTTCAGATTTGGGAAAAAACGGACTTGCCGGTTGTGACCTTAAAGTTGATGGATGACGAATTACAATCATGTCCTTTTGTCAAAGACGATGGTTGCATCATTTATGCTGACAGGCCTACCACCTGCCGGTATTATCCGCTGGGGGTTGCTTCACTCAGCCATAAAGAGCAGA
>PKTV01000014.1 GCA_002868985.1 Desulfobacteraceae bacterium
CAGATTATTGACACTCGATTGATATCGTCCGTATAAATAGTATTCATGAACTCATCCTCCTTCGTTCAATTCAAACACAAAACCCCACCACTATTAGAATCTGCATCGTCGCTGTAATCAAAAAACAACAAAAAGAATCCATACAGCTCTAAAATACCGACTATTGTTGCAATAACCCAAAATGTGCTAAATGCTATATTCATGACCAGTAATCCTTAAACGTCAGCCCGATCTATCAGGCTTCAGGTAAATGATTATTACTGTGGTAACATAAACAAGTGCGAAGCCGAAAATTAAATACTTTATTATCATGTCATCTCTCCGATATGTAAATATCGGCAAATGTAGTCAAAATCTTAACCCCACGGGGTAGGAAACCGGAGCCGAAGATGTGAAAAACATCGACCAAATTAAGAGGGAGGGACTTGGAGAAAAATATGAAGAAACTATTGATCGTATTGATAGTAATGGTTTTGATAAGCTGTCAAAGTACCGGGACTAAAGATGCGATGCGAGCCAAAAGGATGAAAAATTGTACCAATCTAACAGCTGATGAAATCGAATGGATCAAAAATGAAAAAATCCAGCGGGGAATGTCCGAATGCGCTCTTATTGCATCTTGGGGGGAACCATATTACATTAATAGATCAACAGGATCTTGGGGCGTCCACAAACGGTACGTTTATCAGCGTGGTGGTCCGTGGAATAAATCAATTTATGTTTTTGTTGAAAATGGAGTCGTGGACCGATGGCATGACTAAATAATAAGTTTATGACAAGGAATTCATAGCTATCCAAAATCATTTAACAACGGGATAGGCAACCGGAGCCGAAAAGGAATGACTTCAATATAAACTTTAGGAGAAACAGAAATTATGGAAAGGGGAGGATTAATTACAGCTTGCCACTATATGAACTATAGCCGATGTTGTGATATCTAATTGGATCCAATGCAAAAACAAAAGCCACAATAAAATGCGAAACCAAATAACAAACATACCGCTTGAAGGAACCTATAACGGTGACGTTGTGGACGGTTTATTGCTGTGGACCGTGAAAAACCTTCAGGCGCTTTTGTTTGGAAAGGATAAGCTTTCGGGTTTTGTCCTAAGAAGATATAAAACAAAGCCCCTGGGCATCCATTTGACCAGGGGCTACTGTGGGGGTTGGTAGTAAAGGGGAAGCGACTAGTGAAACCCCTGATTGAAAATACACCCTTAATGCCGTTATTAGCTTGATTTCTGGCAAATTATATAAATTATATAACTAACCAAGACTAAGATGCACGTGCATAAGAGAAGCCATTTCTTAACTACCAGCTAAAAGTAATGCAAAAAACATGCTAATTTAACTATTTGCGATAGACTTAAATTTAAATTGTTATAAATTTAGATGGTTATATCAAATGAAAGATCTGGTTGGCTGTACTGATTCATATCAAAACATCTCAAAATATGAAGTAAACTATATAAATTCTATGAAGAATTTTACATAATATTATCCTCACGGGATAGGCGCGTACGGCTGAAGAAAAATTCGAGGAAGATTAACATTAATCTTCAAGAATGAGTTTTCGGACTTGTTCTGGATAAACAGTGAGAGTTCGGCAGTTCTCGGGAGCATTAAGGAGGTTAGGTGATGAAGAAATTTATTTTCAACCTAACAACTAAAAATAGCGCCACATATTGATATGTCAAGATGTATTATAAATCCTTTATATCGGGGTAATTGTTTGCACTGTCACTGTAATAAACAAACCATATATACAGTGAAATCAACCATGCTCCAAGCGCCCCAAATGGCTACTATTGTTGAAAAGACCAATAATAAGCTAACTATTACTTTCATGATGACCGCCTTTTTATTTGCAATTGCAAAAACCATGCAAATTTAGTTAATTGCGACATACTACATTAAAGTTGCAATCATATTAGATGGTTACATCAATTGAAAGTCTAAGTGGCAGGGCTGATTTATACCAAAGTGTCTGAAATTTTGGCGTATGCGACAAAATTTTTATGGAATATATTTATAATACTTACCTCACGGGCTATGTGCGTATGGCTGAAAAGGAAATCGAAGAAGATCAACACTACCTGCCAAGATGAGCTTTTGGACTTGTCAGGGTAATTTAAGAAACAATCGCATTAAAAGAAAAAATAAAGGCGAGTGTTATAAAACATATGGAAATTGTTAACAGAATGAAATCTATAATAAAATCTTTCATAATGACCTCTTTTAATTTCATGACGCCGGTTTATTTTTTTAGGAGCATTGGAGTAGACAAATCGAAATCCCAAAGCAAATTTATTTATAATCCAACAGTATTATATGTAAATAGAGAGTATCTTTCATTTTAGTGGGGATATAACCTATAAGTAGGAATTATACCTACACTCTCAATCCCACGGGCTATGCGCATACGGCTGAAAAGGACGTCCCTCCCTGCCCGTCGATCAACTTCAGGGGCAAACTTCCGGACGTTTATTTTGACCATGTGCCTTATATCCCTATGCTGAAGGAAAACTATGTCCGCAAAGGATTCTTTGAACATGCCGAGTTTATGGCTTTGAGGGTTGAATTACCGGAACACTTGAAGGGTTTTGTCACGTTCGCACATAAAACAGGTTGGAGTGTATCAGAGATAACAGACTTAATCTGGAATCAAGTTGACCTTGATAACGGCATAGTTCGACTTGAAACAGGGGATATAAAGAACGACGAGGCCCGTACGGTCTATCTTGACGATGAGATTCAAGAGGTTTTCAATCATCAATGGAACGCCCGTAAGAATCTTTTACCCTATATGTTTTAAAAGCCAAAGGAACCGATAAGGTAAAGCGTTTTGACAAGTCAAGGAAAACAGCCTGTAAAGATGCCAAAATCGGTAAGAGGTTATTCCGTGACTTCCGCAGGACTGCGGTTAGGAATATGATTAAGGCAGGTATCCCTGAAGGTGTGGCAATGAAAATTTCAGGCCACAAGACACGGTCTGTATTTGAGCGTTATAATATTGTTAATGACCGTGATTTAAAACTGACAGCACAAAGGCAGGAGCATTATTTACAGACACAAAAAGACACAATTTCAAGCATAATCCATGATTTCAACGAAAAAAGGGCTAACCATAATGTTGGCTAACCCTTTAATCTTAATACTATTTACTGGTGCCGAGGGACAGAATCGAACTGCCGACACGGGGATTTTCAGTCCCCTGCTCTACCGACTGAGCTACCTCGGCATGACCTTGAAAAAATCAAAAATTATTAGACCTCCTATTTTTTGTCAAGATATTTTTGGCTCATATCACCAAAAAGATATTGCAACAAAACACACGCTGCAACGGTGGCTGTTTCAGCCCTTAAGATTCGAGGCCCTAATCCGACGGTGGTAAATCCACGATCCCTGGCTTTTTCAATTTCCTTTTGGGTGAACCCCCCTTCGGGTCCAATAAGGGCAAAAACAGTATCAATTTGATCACCGGATCCCAGCAAGTCGGCATGAGCAGGCTGCAATTCATCTTCCCAGAAAGCGACTTTAAGGTCGCAAACCTGACCCAGATTTAACATTTCTTCAAATGATACGGTTTCACCAATTTTCATGATACGCCCTCGTTTGCACTGTTTGAGGGCTTCTTTTACAATTTTTTCCCAGCGTTTCGTGCGTGCCAAAAGCTGTTTTTTATCAGGCTTGGGGACAGATCTTTCTGCAATAAAAGGTATCCATTTTATGATGCCGAGTTCACTGAGCTGCCGGACAAGACCATCCATTTTTTTTTCTTTTAAAAACGCCTGGGCAACAATAATTTTAAGCGGCGATTCTGCAGTTGACGGAAAGCGGCGAATAAGCGACGCCTGAACCCTTCCGGGAGATAAATCGACGATTTTGGCTTCGTATTCAAATCCTTTACCGTCGAATAGCCCGATTTTATCGCCGGGCTTCATGCGCAAAACAGTCTTTATATGTCTGGCATCAGAACCGGTAATACTTAATATTGAACCTTCACGTTCCGATTTTTCAATGAAAAAGTAACGCATACAGACTTTTACAACTCAAACAGGTCGACTGTAAATCATTTTTTTGTATGCTCTTCACTTATTAAAGCTCGGCCAATTGATGATATGCAATCAGACAATACACTTTTAAACCCTTGATGCCGCTCGTAGTGAAACGAAGATCCCGTTATCGGGGGAACACGGGGTATCCTCAACTTTTGCTCATTTAGGTTAAGGTGAATTCTCAAAAAGGCAAATTTCTTGACACGCTTTATGCCATGTGATAAATTTTCGAGAATTTTAGGGTGTTTGTTTAAAAATGACACTTTATGGCGAACGGGAGAGCGGATATGACGGAGCCAAATGGACCAGACAAAAAAAATAATGAAACCGAATCAACGAAAGACGA
>PKTV01000435.1 GCA_002868985.1 Desulfobacteraceae bacterium
AACTCACCCCGGTGCACAGAAAACGAGATGTCGTTCACCGCCGTAAATCCGTCGAATTGTTTTACCAGGTTTTGAATGTCTATGATTTTATCCATGTTTCTTCTTCGACGGTCTTTGTCTGTACTGTTAGATGCTTTGAGGATAATCCGGAAATTTTATAAAATCGTAGTACCTTAATCTTGCACGATTTTATTTAAAGAATAATAAGGGAAGGCGATTTTTGTGTCAAATTGAATCGCGATTCTTTATTGAAACCATTTAGAAAGAGGGGGGTGGAACAAAATTCCACACCATCGATACTCCTTTAATCCCAGAAGGAGATAGCCCCTTAACTATCTTTTTTAATAGGTAATTTAAGCTACTATTAAAGTTTTTTTCAAATCTGCCGATATATCTTAGATAAAATCCCGATAAAAAATAAATAAATTAGCCCGAATATCTCAACAGCTGGATTAGTTCCTAAGATATATTTTTCATGAGAAATTCTGGTTGGAATTCAATCTGCAAATGGCCTGTCCGTGGGGAATAAAAGGAACCTATGATGAGTGCTCGCCGAATTCTAATTGTTGATGATAGTGCCGTATTCCGAATGAGCATGAAAAAAATGCTGGCGTCCATGAACGCTGAAATCATTTTAGCGGAAGACGGACAAGAGGGCCTTGATTTGGCATTGCAGGAAAAGTTCGATATTGTCGTCAGCGATATTGACATGCCAAAAATCAATGGCATCGAATTGTGCCGCTGTCTTAAAAATACCGCATCGACCCAGGGAACCCCTGTGGTTATGGTGAGCACCTTTGATTCTGACAGCGATGTCGACAAAGGGTTCCAGGCCGGGGCATCAGCATATCTATCAAAGTATGAAATACAGAACCGTTTACTTGAAACCGTAGAAAGTGTTTTGTCAAAATCCAAGTTTAAGAGTGACCGCCTTGTCATGGTTGTGGACGATTCTAAAGTTGTGCTCCAGATTGTCGAAAAAGGTCTGGCGGAAGCCGGATTTAGAATAATCACTGCCGAAAACGGCAAAAAAGCCTTAAAGCTGCTGGAGACCATCCAGCCGGATCTGATACTCAGCGATATCGAAATGCCGGATATTAACGGTTTTGATTTATGCCAGACGGTTCACACAAATCCCGATTTATCTTCGATACCGATCATCGCAATGAGATCTATAACCGACCGCGGTTATATGAGGCGGATGCTGCAAAATGGTGCTTCGGCTTATATTTGCAAGCCTTTTAATATCGATGAACTTGTCATCCTCGTTGAAAAGTTGCTGTCTGATCAGTTTCACATGTTGATAATGGAAAGAGAGCGTCTGGATTCCGAACGGAATTTGATGATCGCAAGCATTACCAGCCTTATCGCCGCGCTTGAAGCCCGGGACAATTACACCAAGGGGCATTCCGAGGCAGTCGGCCTAATCGTCTCGGGAATGCTACGCATCTCCGGAGCAAGCAAAATAGAAATCGAAACTGTCACCATCGGCGGAAGACTGCATGATATCGGCAAGATTGGCGTCCGAGACGAAATCCTTCTTAAACCCGGACGTTTGACAGATGAAGAGTTTGCTCACATAAAAAAACACCCGGATATCGGCGCCAATATTATAAGGTCAATTCCAAGTTTTTCGGATGTCATCCCAATCGTCTTGTCTCACCACGAGCGTCTTGACGGCAAAGGATACCCTCAGGGCCTTAAAGGAGATAAAATTCATTTATGGGCCCGGATGGCTGCTGTTGCCGACACCTATCATTCTTTGACAAGTGACCGGCCCTACCGCAAGGGAATGGCCCAGGGGAAGGCGCTTCAAATTATTGAAGATGTCAGCGGCACCCAACTTTGCCCGGATTGTGTGAGTCTATTTTTCAAATGGCTTGCTCAAAAAGAAAAATAACGTGTGGAAGACATGTCACAATTTGAAACCTTCCGGGATTTTCGATCTTTATCCGCCCCAAAAGGATTGCTGCACCTTCCCGCTGGTTCGGAATCTTGCGACCGGCAACCCCGCCAGAGGCCGCCAGGCCACGAAAAATCGCTCAAGTTAGGAATAAATATTTTACTTGCACAATAAACTGTGCAGAGATGCACAATTTTTTGTGCAAATTTGGACGTTATCTTCTTTCATCAATTCCTCTCATCTTATTGTTTTTTGCAGTAGAATAAAATAACAGTACTTTCCAAAATCTTTCTGAACACCTATAAGTCATTCCTTTACAAAGATCTTAGAAACGATAAATACATCTTAGATCCCGCTTTGTTAAACAATCATTTCTTTTGGCACGAACGTTGCTGATGATAATGAAAGTAGAAATTAAAGATCAACAAGATTCAGGCAATAATGTGTTTCAGCCGAGAAGGATCAGGATTTATAGAGTGTTCCGACAATTTTCAGAATATTTGGGCGAGGCGAATAAAAATGTTAAGTCAAGCGATTATCGTTAATGCCAAGAATTTGGACAGCCGGAAACTTAAAACCGAAATTAATTACCGGAAAGATCTCCAGGATATTTGCAACAAAATCCATGCTGCTGCCAATCTTGACGAGATTCTGGTGGATTTGAAGGATGAAATCACACGGCTTTTTGAAGCCGAAAGATTGACCGTTTATGTGGTGGACGGGAAAAAGCGAGAACTGGTATCGCGGTTTAAATCCGGAAATGAAATTGAAGAAATCCGCATCTCTATGTCAAACAGCAGTATATCCGGGTGCTCGGCTTTTAAGAAAAAACTTATCAATATTAAAAACGTATATAATGAATCAGAGCTGGCCTCCATCGATCCTGAGCTTAAATTTGATAAACGCTGGGACAAGAAGATGGACTTTTGGACACAACAGGTTTTAGCGGTCCCGATTATTTTCAAAAAATTTCTTCTTGGCGTCATCCAATTGATTAATCGAAAAGGGGGTGGCTCGTTTACCCGGCTCGATGAGCAGTCTGCAACTGAGATGGCCAATATTCTTGGAATTGCGTTGTATAATCAGAAACGGATGGCAAAGGCAAGGCCGAACAAGTTCGATTATTTCGTTCATAACCATATATTAACCCAAAGAGAACTGGACAAGGCCATTGCCGACGCCAGAGCGGGAAAAGCTTCCGTGGAAACGGTGTTAATGTCTGATTTTAAGATTTCCAAAAAGGAAATCGGAAAATCTCTCAGTCAATTTTATAAGGTTCCGTTTGTAGAATATGCTCCGGAGATATCGATACCGGTGGGGCTTCTAACCAACCTCAAAGTAACTTTCATGCGAAACAATGTCTGGGTTCCCCTGAAAATAGAAGACGGAAAAATCGTTATTGCAATAGACAACCCCGGCGATCTTCAAAAAATCGGTGAAATCAAAACGCTCTTTTCAAACAAATCCCTCTCGTTCAACGTGGCGCTAAAACAGGATATCCTTGCCTTTATTCAGCGTTTTACGCGGAAAGAAAGAAAACTGGCTTCCCGATCACAGATCTTGTCTGATCTTAAAACCAAGGAAGTAGAGATAGAAGATGAAGAATCCGTTTTGTATGAAGAAGATAGTACTATCGTACAGCTTGTTAACAAAATTATTATCGATGCTTACAAACATAAGGCTTCCGATATTCATATAGAACCCTATCCTGGAAAGATGAATACACGGATTCGGATACGGGTTGACGGCGCTTGCAGGTTGTTTGAGAGCATTCCTTATTCTCTTCGAGATAAAATCGTGTCTCGAGTTAAGATCATGGCGGATCTTGATATTGTGGAACGGCGCAAGCCCCAGGATGGTAAAATCAAATTTAAAAGATATGGTGGTCCAGATATTGAACTCAGAGTGGCAACGGTGCCAACTCAGGGTAAAATGGAGGACGTTGTTCTGCGAATACTCGATGCCGGTGAGCCTCTCCCTTTGGGCAAGATAGGTTTTTCAAAAAGCAATTACAATAATTTCGTTGGCGCCATAACACAGCCCCATGGCCTTGTTTTTGTATGCGGCCCAACCGGTTCAGGAAAAACAACTACACTTCATTCGGCCATGGCCTATATCAATACCACCGACACCAAGATCTGGACTGCTGAGGATCCAGTGGAAATCAGCCAAAAGGGATTGAGGCAGGTACAGGTAAAGCCTAAAATTGGATTCGACTTTGCTTCTGCAATGCGGGCGTTTTTAAGATGTGACCCCGATGTGATCATGCTGGGTGAGATGCGGGACAGAGAAACCGCATCCATCGGCATAGAGGCATCTCTGACAGGCCACCTGGTACTTTCCACGCTTCACACAAACAGTGCTCCTGAAAGCATAACCAGGCTTCTTGACATGGGAATGGATCCATTTAACTTTTCAGATGCGATCCTGTGCATTCTCGCCCAGCGGCTGGTCCGCACCACCTGTATCCATTGCAGGGAAACGTATCA
>PKTV01000184.1 GCA_002868985.1 Desulfobacteraceae bacterium
ACGAGTCCGCCCAGCTCACGGCATCCTGATAGAATTCGGGAATCTTTTTCTCAGTGATATTGATTTTGGAAATGATTGAAGAAAATGTCTCCCAATTTGCCGACTCATAGCTGGAAACCAGTTTTAAATAATCTGCCAGATTGCCCTTTTCCTCCAACAAGGCCTGTTTGATGTTTTTCGATAATGGGAGGGTTTGCATGATATCTTCCATATTATTGTCGAGCATCGCATCAATAAGGGAAAATAGGCCCATGAGAAAGAGCTCCGAAACATCTGCTCCGTTCTGTGAGTGCAATCCCAAAAGTTCACAAAATCTGGCTCTAATAATCGACGTACGAACAAGCTCGTCAGGTTTATCCGAAGCCAGTTCTGCAGTGGCAACCATGGAGATAAACCGCTTGATCTCCATCTCTCCCAATAAAACGATGGCGTGTTTAATGGTAGAGATTTCACAAGCGCGTTTAAAAAAGGCGGAATTCATATAGCGCAATAGTTTGTAGGAAATTGACACATCTCTGTTAATGAGTTTCTCTAGTTTATCAAAACTGCAATCTTTCTTATTTGCCTCACTAACGATTTGCAGCAGGGTGATCTTGGAAGGGGCGATTTCTTTGCCTGAAATAATTTCCGGTTTGCTGAAAAAATATCCTTGAAAATACATAAACCCCATCGACAAAGCGTTTTCAAACTCCTCGTATGTCTCTATTTTTTCGGCAAGTAATTTGATGTTATTGCCTTTAAAGTGGTTCACCATTTCCTGTATTTCATCAATAGGGGTCAGCATGAAATCAATTTTGATGATGTCTGCAAGCTCGACTAAGGGCTGCATTTCGTTTTTAAAGACAAAGTCATCCAATGCAAGTGAATATCCTGCCTTTGCAATATCAGCACAGGCGCTGATAACCTGTTCATTGGGGTCCACATCTTCCAGGATCTCCACCATCATTTTCTCTGAGGGAAACATCATGGGAGTTTTATTTAACAATAGACTTTGAGGAAAGTTGATAAAGGCTGTTTTTCCAGCTGTGAGCTGGTTCATGCCGATGCTAAAAAAACTGTTGGATAGGAGTTTGGAGGTGGCTGTATCACCATCGATATCCGGAAAGGCATTCGACAACCCATCACGAAAAAGAAGTTCATATCCATACAATTTTTTATTTTTATTAAAAATAGGCTGTCTTGCTACATATACTTCCATAGATGCTCATTTCCGAGAGAGATTAGTATCGTCTATGTGCATTTACCCTGTCAATTTATGTCAGGATATTCCAGATCAATAATAAGATGTATCCAGTTTCTTTTGCTGGTCTATAGCGGGCTGCAACTATTTTTGCAAGAGGAACTTTTTTTTAGACTTTGGAAGAGCAAAAAATATGCCGGAAAACTATATATAAATTGTTTGCAAGGAACTCGCATTTACCCAAGAATAACTAAAGGATCACTTTGGCACGATTCGTGCTATTTTTATTTTAATCGGTCGGTGAACATATTGTTGAAATGTTTTTTCGCTGTTTTCAAAGAGTAGTGCCGGGAAAGACTGGTCTGATAGCCCCTTTTTATGTTTATTTGTGTCAACATTTTGGCAGAATGATGTATGCTGATTTATCATTTCGAAAGAATTGTACTTGCTTAAAAAATTTTGTATGATTATTTCAAAATGGGAAAGGGGGAGGGCAAAAATCGATGGCTCGAATTCTTGTTATAGATGATGATGTTCTAGTGCTGGACATGCTCTATGAATCATTAACGCGTGAAGGATACGATGTTTTGAGGGCTTCTAACGGAGATGAGGGAATGAGACTCTATCGGGAAGAGCCTGTTGATCTGATCATAACAGACATTTTCATGCCCGAGAAGGAGGGTATCGAAACCATCATTGAACTTCGACAAGATTTTCCCGATGTGAAGATAATCGCCATATCCGGAGGCGGACGTATCGGCACAAAAGACTACCTTCAAATGGCCAAAATATTTGGTGTACAGCGAACTTTTACAAAACCTGTTGCAAGGGAGCAACTTTTAGATGCAATTAAAGAGCTTATAAAATAAGGATCATCTCCCGAGTTGTAATTAATATACAAGGGTAAAATAAGTGACTGACGATGACAATGAGAAATGATATGTGAAATATGGTGTTGTTTTCAAAAACAGCGTTAACGGACATTTGGAGGAAAAAGCATGATAAAACGTTTTATATCACGGTTCGGACTGATTGGCGCCATCTTTTTGATAACTGTAATGGTTTTTTCGGTGTCTGTGAATGCTGCGGATATTTCTGCAGACATGATTCATAAATCACCCATGGGAAGTTTTAAAGGAAAGATGTTTCTTAAAGGAGACAACCTCAGACAGGAAATGAACATCAGGGGCGAAAAACAAATAACGATATTTAGGAAGGATAAAGGCGTTGTATGGGTTCTTATGCCAGGGCAAATGATGTATATGGAGATGTCGGCAGGCAATCAGAAAAATATGGCACCTGTGGATCTTGATGAACTGGAAAAAATAGGGAAGAAGAAATTTATAGGCAAAGAAAAGGTCAACGAGCAGATGTGTTCAAAATATCATTATACGTTCAATGATCCATCCATGGGTACGGCAACATACTGGATTTCGGAAAAGCTAAATTTTCCCGTTAAAATGGAAATGGATGGACCGTCCGGTCATATGGTTATGGAATACCGGAACATCCAAGAAAAAACGATGCCTGACTCCCTTTTTAATATTCCCTCCGGGTATCAAAAGATGTCGATGCCAATGATGCCGGGTATGAAAGGGCAGTAAAGGCCCTGAAAGTTTGAAGTTTGAAAGTGCCAAAAGTGAGCTAAAGTTGAGGAACGCGCTTTCAGCGCGATCAATTATATTAAAATTGATAGAATACAATAACTTCCCCGCCATTTAAGGCGGGGATTGTTTACTTAATAATATCAATGATAGACTCCAACATTTCATCCTGGGCCCTTAATGTTGCAAGATTTGCCTCATAACCCCTTTGCGCAATGATCGTTTGTGGAATTTCCTCTGCCAGGTCCACATTGGACATTTCTTTTTCCGTCAATTGCCCATCGGTTTCATCAACAACAACTGGACCCGGGATGTCCGGTTGTGTGATTTCTACTTCTACATTTTCTTTAGGACCTTCAACCAATGTCGCTGTGCTTTTTTTGAACCCTTCTGTTTCCACGTTTGCAATATTGTTGGCAGTAACCCCCATTTTATCACCAAACGCCTTTATTGCAGAAAGCGTGCTTTGAATTGAAAAAGTCATGGATTTACCTCCTTCTTTATAGCGCTTTCAAAAAAATAATATGATAAACAGAGGATTCTAATATGGCGGTGTTGTATTGACATACAAGGCGGGTGGCTCAAATCAGTCAGGCAACCCTGCCGCCATATCCCCTGAATATTATTTTTAGGATTTAGGCAAGTGGCTTTGCGTCCCACCCTTTCGGATGGTTTGCCTTTATTCAACCTTCCATTATATCGGATACTTTTTGTGAGAACTTAAAAAAAAAACAAGTTTTGCATCTAAATATGGTTAAAAATATGTTTAACCCGTTGGAATGAGTACATACTTACCTTTTTCCTCTTTAATTTTTAGGCCGTAAATTTCTATGGTTTCTGCAATGGGGCGGCCGAACAGAAAATCTGTCAAATCAGTTTCAAGGCCCGATTTCTGCACGACCAGTTCTCTAATTTTAATATCATACTCGATAATCTCCAGTATGCCTTTAAGTGCTTCGTCTTTTTTGTCTGTGTGCAGGGAATCAATAAAAAATTTGAGTATGTCATATGAACATCGCTCTTGGTGACCCTCAACAAGTTCCCATAATCCTTCAACGGATGAAATAAGATCCTGTCGTGTCAATCGGTTTTTTGCATAAATCTTTTCAATTTCTATAGTATCCCAGCATTTTAGGACTTTGCACTCCATGGGCCTATGCTCATATATGGTACAATTATTATTTGTTTCGTTAAAAAAAACACAGGTCCATGAACCTTTTTGTCCCTTTAACTTTAGAATATCTGAAGATGCCGGCAAAAAGCATTCTTTAACATTGTCATAAGAACGTTCGCCTTTTCTGATGGTATAGATATACTTTGACGGAATAATGCCTTTATCAATCAAAATCTTATCTTCAAGGTGAAAAGACGGCCCGCCCTTTTTGCAGCAGGTGCCGCATTGGAGACATTCTCTCATTTTGATTTCTCGTTCGGTTTTTGAGGTGTTTGAGGTCATTTTTATCAAGATAGCATTTTATCTTATTTAAATTATCTGAGGGATAGGGGGGTACTACTAAATCCTTGAATATTAGCGGAATGGATGATCTATTTTTAAAGATGGGTTCCTGTTTTTTCTTTACGAACCATTGCCACGAGTTCAG
>PKTV01000518.1 GCA_002868985.1 Desulfobacteraceae bacterium
GAATATTATACATATGCCTGCCTGTCCCGGTATTTTAACGGGGTGGTTATTTTTTTCGCATGTCTTAATCTTGAACAAAAATCCTCTTTTATGGATAGACACTATTTAGATTTTAATTCTTTATAAACATGGGCCTCGACGGAGCTTCAGGTATGATTAAATTTTTGGCTGGAAGCTGTCTGAGTGAATTAGGGATCGTTTTGAAAGAACCATTGGCGATTAAACTTTATGGATGCCCTCTTTGTTAAAGCAGAGGCTTTTATTAATAGCCCGTGCAGGTTCTTTCATTATGAACCCTTATTCACGAGTTCTTCCAGCAAAAAATTTAATCATACCTGAATCGATCTATTTCAAATAATTATGTTATCTTTCACACAGTTCAACCAGAACACCGTTGGTCGCTTTGGGGTGCAAAAAAGCAATTTTTGCACCGCCCGCGCCCTTTCGCGGCTTCTCATCAATAAGGCGTATCCCTTTTTCCTTCAACTCTGCCAGCGCTTCTTCAATATTTTCAACGCGAAAGGCAACATGGTGTACCCCTGCCCCTTTTTTCTCTAAAAATTTTGCCACCGGGCCGTCAGGAGCGGTGGATTCCAAAAGTTCCACTTCACTTTCTCCAACCGGGAAAAATGCGGTTGTCACTTTTTGCTCTTCCACGGTTTCGGTCCCTTCAAAATGAAGCCCCAGGGCATCTGTCCAAAAGCTTTTGCCGTCTTCGATACTGTTTACTGCAATTCCAAGATGGTCAATCTTTAATATTTTCATGAAAACCCTCCCTATCATAATTGACGATCGTTGATTCTTCAATTTTCAATCTTTAAATTTTTTCATCACCCGACCAAATCCCGGCATGGCATTTTTTATGGTAAGATCATCCACGCAAAACGCGATTCTGAAATGACCCGGACCTCCAAAGCCGCTTCCGGGCACGGTAAGGATCAGCTCTTTTTGTAATTCTCTAACAAATGTTACATCATCAGGAACAGGCGTTTTTGGAAAAAGATAAAAAGCACCCGGCGGTTCGACGAAATCATAGCCGCAATCTGCAAGGCCGTTACACAAAAGGTCTCTTTTCCGGGCATAAGCGGAAATGTCCACACTTGATCCTTGAAGAGACGCAACGATTCGCTGCATCAGGGCAGAAGCGTTAACAAACCCTAAGATTCTGTTGGCCAGTGCCATCCCCGCCATCAGTTCTTTATTGAATGAAGCTTCGGGATGAACTGCCAGATAACCGATTCGTTCGCCGGGAATGGAAATATCCTTGGAATATGAGGATGCAATGATGCTCTCATTATAACTTTTGAATATACTGGGAACCGTGTATCCTTCGTAAACAATCTTCCGGTAAGGTTCATCCGATATCAGATACAATGTCCTGTTCAGACGATTTCCTTTATCCTTTAAAAGCGTTCCGAGTTCATCGAGGCTCTCTTTTGAATAGACCTGGCCTGTGGGATTGTTGGGTGAGTTGATCAGGACAGCCTTTGTCTTTTCGGTAATGGCCGCATGAATTGCGCTAATGTCCAGAGAAAAGTCGGGTTTTGTCGATACGGTTTTTAGAATTCCGCCATGATTATCAGCATAAAATTGATACTCGACAAAATAAGGCGCCGGCGTAATGACTTCGTCGCCCGGGTCAAGAATTGCTTTTAGAATAACGTTCAGGGCGCCGGCAGCACCACAGGTCATGATCACATCGTTTTCCGAAACCTGAACCTGCTGCTCTTCACAAAGATACTCAGCCACGGACTTTCGGACATGGGGATACCCGATATTGGGCATATACCCATGATCTCCACCAGCCAAGGACATTACCGTATTTTTGAGTACCTCCCTGAATTTCTCAGGAGGCTCCAGATTTGGATTTCCGAGGCTGAAATCAAACACATTATCAGCACCGTGCTCGGCCTTGAGCTGTGCACCTTCTTCAAACATTTTACGAATCCATGAAGATCCGGATATTTTGGTTTTTATATGTTTTGCAATGGTCATGTTAAAATCATAAATGGTTTTTTCAGAAAATCAATAATTACTTGATATCGTAGAACATAAATTTGTGGTATTTTTATTTCGCCCCCATGGAATAATGGAAAGAGCAAATCGAACCAAAATAGTCAGTATATAGATATCATGATAGGGGTTGCAAGTTATTTTTGAAAAATTCTTTTTTGAATTCCCCAAATTTTCCGTTACATATGGCCGTCCGCAGTTGTCGTACCAGGTTCATGTAGTAATGAACATTATGAATGGTATTTAGACGATAAGCAAGCAGTTCTTTTGACAGATAAAGATGACGAAGGTAAGCTCTTGAATAATTCCGGCAGGTATAACAGGTGCATTCCGATTCTATGGGATCGGTATCATTTTTAAATCGCGCATTAGAGATGTTTATGGTGCCGGTTTTTGTGAACATTTGACCGTTTCTTGCATTCCTTGTGGGAAGGACGCAATCAAACATGTCAGCGCCAAGGGCCACAAGCGCCACAATATCCTCAGGTGTCCCAACACCCATGATATATTTTGGTTTTGTATCCGGTAGCATCGGCAGGGTAAAATCAGCCATTTCAAACAAAAGGTCTTTGGGTTCCCCAACGCTGAGTCCGCCGATGGCATACCCGTCAAAGTCGATGTTCAACAAATCATGGGCCGACATTTCTCTAAGGTCCTTGAACATACCCCCCTGAACAATACCAAACAGGGCGTTTTTCTCATTTTTAAAGGCATCCTTGCATCTTTTCGCCCATTGCGTGGTCAGTTCAAGCGCTTTTTGGGCCTCACTTTTTTCAGCAGGATATTTTATGCACTCGTCAAGACACATCACGATGTCGGATCCGAGGCACAGCTGTATCTCCACGGATTTTTCCGGGGTTAACATATGTTGGGAACCATCGATATGGGATTGAAATAACGCCCCTTCGTTGGTCACTTCTCTGAGTTTGGCAAGAGAAAACACCTGAAAACCGCCGCTGTCGGTTAAAATAGGGCCGTCCCAGTGCATAAAATCATGCAGACCGTTAAAACTTCGGATGACATCACAACCCGGTCTGAGATATAAATGATAGGTGTTCCCAAGGATGATCTGTGCGCCACAGGTTATCAGTTCTTCAGGGGAGAGCGACTTTACAGTACCCAACGTTCCCACCGGCATGAAAATAGGTGTTTCCACTTCACCGTGTGCGGTTTGCAAAACGCCCGCCCTTGCCCGGGTGGTTTCCGATTCTGCAACGATTTTGAAATTAAACATAATAATATAGTCAGGTAATAGGTGATGGGTTATAGGATTTTTTTCATTTCCCATTACCCATCACTTATCACCCATTACCTAATCTTTATGCGATGAGCATCGCATCTCCGTAGCTGAAAAATCTGTACTGTTTTTCGATTGCCGCTTTGTATGCATTCAACACATTTTCACGGGTTGAAAATGCTGACACCAGCATGAGAAGTGTCGATTTGGGAAGATGAAAGTTTGTGAGCATTGCATCGACGGTTTGGAATCTGTATCCGGGGTATATAAACAGGTTGCAGCCACCTTCCCCCTGAACAACGATTCCATTTTCTTTGCTTGCATACTCCAGCGTTCGAACCGCAGTCGTACCGACAGCCACGATACGATGACCCGCTTTTTTCGATTCATTGATCATGTCGGCTGTTTCTTTTGAAATAGAATACCATTCAGAATGAATCCGATGATCTCTGATATCAGATACCCTGACCGGCAAGAATGTACCGTAACCGACATGGAGGGTTATTGCAACGATCTTCACCCCTTTTTCCTTAAGTTTTCTCATAAGACTTAGCGAAAAATGAAGTCCTGCCGTGGGTGCAGCCACAGCTCCTTTTCTCGAGGCATAGACGGTCTGATAAAATGTTCGATCTTTTTTATCATCGTTTCGTTTAATATAGGGCGGCAAAGGAACACGCCCGATCCGGTCAATGATATGTTCAAAGTCACCTTTATATGAAAACTTGACGGTATAAATTCCGTCTTTAAAGTTGACGACGTTTGCCTTCAATTTTTGATTAAAAATAAGTGTGGTGCCGTCTTTGGGTCTTTTTGATGTTTTTATCAAACACCGGCAAACAGATTCCCCGTTATCGATCCGGTTTTTTTTATCACCCGGATAATCCAAAATAAGAATTTCAGCTTTCCCGCCGCTCTCTTTTTGTCCAAAAAGTCTTGCCGGAATGACTTCGGTGTTATTGATCACCAGAACGTCCGACGGGGATAGAAGGTCATAAATGTCTAAAAACTTATGGTGCGCAATTTCCCCGGTATTCCGGTCCATAAATAAAAGTTTAGACCGATCACGCCGTTCTACCGGCTTTTGAGCGATCCGTTCTTCGGGAAGATCGTAATCGTAATC
>PKTV01000362.1 GCA_002868985.1 Desulfobacteraceae bacterium
CAAAAATCCTCATTTATGGATGGACACTAACTAAGCAATTGCTGTGCCATGATTGTAAAATTATCGTCATATAATAGACGCAAAATGTTTCTAAAGAATTGAAATAATATATGAAACAATCAACCATAACAAAATGGAACAGGAAAAATAATTCCATTATTTTTTGATATTGCACAACATATTATAATAGTCAGGGATAAACGTGCTCGTTAAGAAGATGAAAAAGCATTGACAATTCTTCTCCAACTGTACAATCTGGAATCATTTGCCGTCATAGATCAAAATAATTATATTTATTTCAATGTCTTGGCATGCGTACAAATTTCGTACAGTTTTTGTCGCGGACGTACATATGGGACAGATGAATTATTTAAGCGGACCTCGAGGGAGGCAAAAGAAGTGTGAATGCCAAGAGGTAATTCCTACATCCATTTGAACAGGCACCGTTGATTTTGAGGAGATTTAATTGATCCATTAAACCATCAGCCAAGCTGAAGGTCCCAGCTTTGCTATGCAGGTATGTGGGTTTATATTCACCGCCCGCTTCGCTTGAGGCACAGGGGACGCAGAGAATAATAATTTTTCCATTGCCGTTGAGAGGCCCCGTAAAATCAAACGGGATTAAGAAACGGCAATGGAAAAGCACTAAGCAGCTTACGCTGCGGAAACGACAAAATTTATCAATTCTCTGGTTGCAAGGTGCCAATACGGGCATTTTATTACCCGAAGGGTTGAGTCATTTTGCTTTTCGTGTCCTCCGTCCCGGAGATAGCGGAGCCTATCCTTCGGGGTCAGCGAAAAGCAAAAATAAACTGAAAACTCTGCGCTCTCTGCGGCGCCGCGGTGAGTAATTTTTTAAAGACCCTTTTAGGGTCACCATCAAGCCACCCTTTTTAGGGGTGGTTATTGACTGGAGAGTAACCATGAAAAAGAATTATCCTTGTGCTTATTTTATTATTCTTCTTTTATCTATTTGTTATTTTTCACCTTTGCTTGTACATGCTGATGAGAAAATCGGATTGTCTAACGGCCAGACTATTTACGTGCCTGCTTATTCACATATTTATATTGGCAACCGTGAACAACCTTTCTTCTTGACGGTAACTTTAAGCATCAGAAATATTGATCCTAAGCATCAAATCAAAATTACAGTAATCAATTATTACGAGACGCAAGGAAAGCTCTTAAAAAAATATTTAGAAAAGCCAGTAATTCTGAACCCATTAGAGTCATTGCGCTACATCATACCGGAAAGCGATAAAGCTGGTGGGTCAGGTGCTAATTTCATAGTTGAGTGGAAATCCGACAAATTAGCCAATCCTCCCATTGTTGAGTCAATAATGATTAGTACAAAAAGTAGACAAGGCGTTTCTTTTACTTCCCGTGGTCGAGCAATCATTACTCCTAAGTAATTATTTGCCCCCAACCACACACGATCTGACAAATGTCAGATCCCAACCAGTAACCACAGCCATCCCAATCCACATCCCGCAAAACCACACATTCAGATTACACACATTGACAGGTCAAATAAATGTAACTACCTTCCCGTAGGCTTTAAAATTAGCCAGTCATACAGATATTTCAAATAAAAGGAGAATATAATGCTTAAAGTTACAAAAAAAGCTATAGATAAGATTGCTGAATATTTACAAGATAGAGAGATTAAACCAATCCGTATCTTTCTAAATTCTGGAGGATGTGGCGGCCCGGGCCTTGCTATGACTCTCGATGAGCCTAAAGATAAAGACACCGTCTTTGACATTGACGGCTTCCAGTTCATTGTTGATGAAGATTTTCTGGGAGAAGCTGCACCAATTAAGGTTGATTTTTCTCATTTTGGATTTCAAATTGACTGTGCAATGGAGTTTCAAGATGGATGTTCAAGCTGCGGAACAACAAGTGCCTGTGGCTAAAGATCCTGAATATAAAGCATTAAGGGTAGCACGAAATGTGTTGCCCTTTTTTTTATGACCTTTCCAAAAAACCTCTGCATGCATCAAAACAACATCCCCCCAAGAATGACAAAATATTCATTATCCAAACTCACAACTATATATGCAATTATATGTTTTTCTTTAATTCTCAACATGAGAATAAGGTGCGTTGAAAAAAACTGCTATTGATCAAAACTCGACATAAATTTAAGCATATTGTGTTTTCGGATATCATAAAAGCTAACTTTTATAGAGGAATTTGCCTTTTAGATGATTATCAAGATATCTGCCTTGAGGCATCAACAAATAAGACCCCCCCAATTTCAAGATTTACAAACCCAATCTTCAATGATATTGACTCGATAGTGCCTGTTTGTAAAGGCAATGAATCTTGATTTTTTCTGATAACCCGACAGATCTGATATGTTAAATCAGGTTAGTGTGGAAGGATGTTTAGCGTGATAACGGGACCAATACGTGGTTGTCTGTCCCTGACATTGTACGTCTTGAACACAGTGTTCTGGTGTTTACTATTGTTCATTGTGGCGGCGGCAAAGGCAATGGTTCCTCTGGAATCCTGGCGTCGGAAATGCAGTCGAATTCTTAATGTCATTGCCGAAAACTGGATTTGGGTTAATAACCTAAACCAGAAACTGACCAGCAACACTCGTTGGATCGTTGAGGGGATTGAAAACCTGGAGAGATCCCAATGGTATTTAGTTTTGGCCAACCACCAGTCCTGGTTAGATATCCTTGTAATGCAGAGAGTATTCTATCGTAAAATTCCGCTATTAAAGTTTTTTCTAAAAAAAGAGTTGATTTGGTTTCCGCTTCTGGGTCAGGCTTGGTGGGTTTTAGATTTTCCGTTTATGAATAGATACACGAGAAGACATATACAAAAAAAACCTCACTTAAAAGGTAAAGACTCGGAGAATATAAGGGAAGCTTGTGCGAAATTTAAAACAAATCCGGTCAGTGTTATGAACTTCGTTGAGGGTACTCGCTTCACTACTGAAAAGCATAGCAGGCAAAAGTCGCCCTATGCTCGTTTGCTAAAACCAAAGGCCGGGGGAATCGCTTACGTGCTTGGAGAAATGGGAGATCATATTCACCGACTGCTGGATGTAACCATTGTATATCATGGCGGCGTGCGAAGCTTCTGGGCCTTTTTGCGCGGAAACATCCGGGAGGTCAAAGTTAGAGTGCGGTCACTACCGGTTAGCTCTGAACTTCTGGGTGATTACTTGAATGACGGATTGTTTCGGGAGAATCTGCAGCTGTGGCTGAATAACTTATGGAATGAAAAGGACCGGTGTATCGAAGAGATGCTGACTTCATGACCCAAGGTATTATAATGAAAGGGCCTTTATAGGTTCTGCTTTTTTCGTTATGGGCTTGTGGTCAAACCAGATCAGCTAACATTGCAGATACCTGCCTTTTTCGGGAATTTGTCCTTTTTGCATTTTTGTTGAATTTACGATACATGTAATTGATATAAACTTGCTTCGGGTTGTTGTTTGGCAAGAAAGCACACGTTTTTTAATGATCCTTTTTCGTGCTATAATCTCAATGTATCTGCAATTTTCTAATATTGAACCCAACCACAACATGTTGCAGCCACTTTAGTTTAGGAATTGAGTAATATTTATGAAAAATGTGTCAATGAAGATAGAACAATTGGGTTTCAATAAGTGGTTTTTTGATGAAATTGATCCTACAAAATTAATTGATCATCAAATTGCAAGAGTCATTACTGTCAATAAGGATAGTTATACCATTGACAACGGCAAGGGAGAAGTATCTGCCGAAGTAACTGGCAAGCTGTTGTTCAGTGCTGATTCGCCATTAGATTACCCAGCCACCGGAGATTGGGTGTTTGCTAAGTATTTTGATAATGATTCCTTTGCCATCATTAGCGAAATTGTTCCAAGAAAATCTATATTAAAGCGGAAAACATCCGGTAAGAAGATCGAGTTCCAATTAATTGCTACTAACATCGACACTGGCCTGATCGTTCAATCACTTGACAACAATTATAATCTCAGACGATTAGAACGTTATCTGGTTATGATAATTCAGAGCAATATCCAACCGGTTGTATTATTGAGTAAAAGTGATCTACTTCCAGTTGGTGAGATAGATAAAAAAGTTGATGAAATTCATGCTCTATATCCTGACATACGAGTATTGCCTTTTAGCAATGAAGACAATACCAATCTGAAACATGTCAAAGAGTTGTTGGTTCCTAAGAAAACTTATTGTTTGCTTGGATCATCGGGTGTTGGTAAAACTACCCTGATAAATAACCTTCTGGATGGGATGCGACTTAAAACTCATAGCGTTAGAGAAAAAGACGGAAAAGGAAGACATATAACTACCCGACGTCAATTGATAAAGTTAAAAAATGGAGCAATGATCATAGA
>PKTV01000444.1 GCA_002868985.1 Desulfobacteraceae bacterium
ATCTCGGCATTACCAAAAATAAAAAAACATTTCGCATTCCTGAGATAAAAGCAGAAATTGTCTTAATAGAAATCTTTAGCATGTACTGCCCATACTGCCAGAAAGATGCACCGGTGGTCAATGAATTGTACAATAAGATTGCACAAGATGAAAAACTGAAAAATAAAATAAAGCTGATCGGTATTGGTGCCGGCAACTCTCCTTTTGAGGTTGATTTTTTCCAAAAGACTTATGATGTTAATTTTCCACTTTTTCCAGACGGCGAATTTTCCATCCACAAAATGATTGGAGAGGTGAGAACGCCATACTTTATCGGCGTTAAAATAAAAAAGGATGGAACCCACAGCATTTTTTATTCCGAACGTGGTGCAATAGAAGATGCATCCAAATTCTTAAATTTAATTCTTTCTAAAGCCGGATTTTAAAATGGAGGTGTTGACGGTGAAAAAATACTCTAAGATATTTTTTGCGTTTTTCGTCCTTTTTTTTGTGAGCAGTTATGCATTTGGACTGTCAGATGCGTTCAAAAAAAATATTTATAATCCCGGTGAGTTAAAACCGATAGATAGCAAACTAAACGTCAAGGTCGGAGAAAAGGCACCTGATTTTACCCTCCCTTCGATATCCGGAGAAAAAATCTCTTTGAGTCAATTTAAAGGGAAAAACAATGTTGTCATTTCCTTTGTGCCGGCTGCCTGGACGCCGGTGTGTTCGGATCAATGGCCGGGCTATAATCTTGCGAAAGTTATTTTTGATAAAAACGGTGCGGTGCTTTTGGGGATTACGGTAGACAACATCCCGACTCTTTTTGCCTGGACCAATCAGATGGGGGATCTATGGTTTTCGGTTCTTTCCGATTTTTGGCCCCATGGTAACGTTTCTAAGATGTTCGGTGTACTTCGTTCAGATGGTGTCGCTGAGAGGGCGTTGTTTATCATAGATAAGAAAGGTGTCTTAAGGTACGCTCATGTATCCGACATTAACAAGCGGCCCGACTTAAAGGATCTGGCCACAGAGCTGGAAAAATTGAACAAAAATTGATCGAAATATTGATAGGTTATGGAGACTATGATTCGTGAGACGCTGCAATCATAATATTAAAAAAACATTGAATCTTGTAAATGAAATGATTAGAGTCGCAGATAAGGGCGACATTGAGCGAGAAGATAACGGCTGTGGCATTCTTTACGGTGTATTGCGTGATTCGGCCTATAAAGTGAAAAAACTTGCGGAACAAGAAAAAGAAAAACACATAGCAAAAGGGTGGTGGATTGAAGAGTCCGACAGCTAAAAAATGGTTAGAGGGGTGTTGTATCACTAGTGGCATTTAATTTTTTTAAAAATAATCAACAAACTCATAAAAGGAGGCGTTTAGTATGGCATTAAAGGGGACTCAAACGGAGAAAAATCTTTTAACTGCATTTGCAGGGGAGTCGCAGGCAAGAAACCGGTACACCTATTTTGCCAGCAAGGCCAAAAAGGAAGGTTATGTACAAATATCTGATATATTCACAGAAACAGCCAATCAGGAGAAGGAGCATGCCAAGCGGCTTTTTAAATTTTTAGAGGGCGGGGAAGTTGAAATTGCCGGCGCATTTCCTGCCGGAGTTATCGGCAACACCTCAGAAAATCTAAAGGATGCTGCCGCAGGAGAACATCACGAACACACGGAGATGTATCCTGGCTTTGCCAAAGTTGCCCGCGAGGAAGGGTTTGAAGCCATTGCCGCTGTATTTGAAGCCATTGCGGTAGCTGAAAAACAGCATGAAAAGCAGTATATCGACCTTGCCACCAACATAGATACCGGAAAGGTGTTTAAAAAAGACGAAACCGTAACTTGGCGATGCCGCAATTGCGGTTACCTCCATGAGGGTGAAGATGCTCCGGAAGAATGTCCGGCATGCGAACATCCCCAGGCCCACTTTGAACTGCTTGGGGAAAACTGGTAATGCCGGGTTAACCGGTTGAGCCCGTGGGCCCGTTAACCCTTATTCGGAAAAGGATGTGATGAGATTTAATGTCTTTGATTTTAACTATTGGCTAGCCATAAATGGTCTTTTTGCCCAATCTCTGCGTTATGCTCAAAAAATAATCCTCGGAATATCAACTATATGCCTGTGGTTATTTTTTTCGCATGCCTTGATCTTGAACAAAAATCCTCATTTATGGATGGCCACTAACGATCATTAAAAACCATCGAAATATTTTATGTTAAAAGGAGGAAAGAGAAATGGCGGAAAAACTTGAGGTCTATAAGTGTGAAATTTGTGGAAATATCGTAGAAGTTCTTCATGGTGGCGCAGGGGAACTGGTGTGCTGTGGGCAGCCCATGGTCCGGATGGTTGAGAACACGGTTGATGCAGCCAAAGAGAAACATGTGCCGGTTGTTGAAAAAGTTTCGGGTGGTATTAAAGTTAAAGTCGGCGATGTCCCGCATCCTATGGAAGAAAAACATTATATCGAATGGGTTGAAATTATTGCAGACGGCAAGGCTTACAGACAATTTCTCAATCCCGGAGAGACACCGGAAGCAACATTTGATGTTAAAGCTGATCAGATCACAGCACGTGAATACTGCAATATCCATGGCTTGTGGAAAGGATAATATCGATGTTATCAGAAAGAATGCAAAAAGCTCTCAATGGGCAGGTGAATGCCGAACTTTATTCTTCTTACCTGTATCTGTCCATGAATGCCTATTTCAAGTCAGTTAATCTTGACGGGTTTGCCAACTGGATGAATTCACAGGCTCAGGAAGAACTCATGCATGCCATGAAATTTTATGAGTTCATCAATCAACGTGGTGGGAGAAGCCTTCTCGCTGCAATTGAAACACCTCCCGCCCAATGGGATTCTCCTCTGGCTGTGTTTGAAGATACATTAAAACATGAACAGAAGGTGACCGGACTCATCAATGGCCTGGTCGAAATTGCCATGGAAGAACGTGACCATGCGACACAGATATTTCTCCAATGGTTCGTGACCGAACAGGTTGAAGAAGAAGAAAGTGTCGGTAATGTGCTAGAGCAACTCAAACTGCTGGGTGATGCCAAACAAGGTCTTTTTATGATGGATCGAGAACTGGCAACACGACAGGCTCCAGATATGTCCGTTGAATCAGAATAAAAAGCACGACATTTACCTGAAAAGGAGGTGATTTTATGACTAGCTGGAGGTGTTCAAAGTGCGGGTATGCACTCGAGGCCGATGCGCCACCGGATCAATGTCCTTCTTGTAAAGAAAAATGTGAATTTCTTGACAATACCTGTTATACGCCGGATTGTGAATTTGAGGGCACTGACAAACGAATAAAATAAGGCGGCATAGCGCCTAAGGAGAAAATATAATGGCTAAGGTACTCGTCGTTTGTGCAACACGAACCGGAGAGACACTAAAAATTGGCGAACTCATCGCCGAAGGCATTCGACTTTCCGGTCATGAAGCAAATGTGATGAAAGTCAATGCAATTAAAAAAGAAACCGACCTTCAGGGTTATGATGGCCTTGTATTTGGATCAGCCACATATCACGGAGGCATGATCCAGGGGATGAAGACCATGCTTTTTCTTGCCGAAAAAGCCGGCCTTGAAGGTAAAGCAGGCGGCGCTTTTGGTGCATTTGGATGGAGTGGAGAAGCTCCGGATCGTATTTTCGACACCATGAAAAATATTTTTAAAATGAATATGGTTGGCGGTCCGTTGAGGCTCAAAGCGAGTTATCTGGGCGGAGGGGTCCAGATGGCCCAGGACTACGGTCGTGAAATCGCCGAGAAGTTATAACCTGAATCATGCAAAATTCAGGTATAAAATTATGGTTTTTGTTAACAGTTTGATTCTTTTAGAGACCTAAAATTTCAATGTGGTTTTTTAAACTACGTTACACTATTTGAACAGGAGAGGATTATGTCTACACCGCAACATTGTCCGGGGTTTCAAAATTTTAAAACCTTAAAATCGTTTGAATGCAAATGTCCGAATTGTGGAAAAGGAGTTGAAATTTTCTCAGATGAGTTTGACCAAACCCATGTGTGCGAGGGCTGCAAAGAGAAGATAGACTTTACCCAGTGCACGCTGGAAGGGGCGGCATAATAACCGGCCCTGATTTCAGCAGCCATGTTTAGTTTTCTTAAGTTATCGACAAATCCTGATTCGGCAATGATTCCAAAATGTTCTGAATTTTTGTCGCTATTTGCTCAGGGCAGACTAATGGAAGGAACGACGGTTTCTATGTGTCGTGAATTCCTGAGAAATCCGCCCTCAATTGAAACAGAGGCGGCATTTAAGCTCTGATTCCATGGCTTTTTCAGAAACGGATCATTCCCAAACAGATAAAGATA
>PKTV01000127.1 GCA_002868985.1 Desulfobacteraceae bacterium
AAGCCACTCAGACAGCATCCGATTTAAAAAAAGATCACCCATTCCGCTATATTCAAGGATTTAAGAGAAAAACTCCCCGACCCCTCAATTAACTACAACTAATCGGGAGCTGATCCTAATTTATTAACTGTGGGCAAGTCAACCATAACCTTTGCCTTTTTTCCATCCTCAGCTTCCATCGAAATTGCAACAAAAAGAGGCCGGAGTGTTGTGGTTCAGTGGCAATTATTCCGGGTTTTTTTGGGAAAGATCCTGTTCAATAATGGAGTCAGGTTTTGGTATATCGGTTTCTTTGGATGATGAAGAACTGGGCACCGATGTTGTTTTCGTCTGATTTGACGTCATGGATTTTTCAGGTTTGGTCTGGCTTTGTTTTTTGGCAGGCGCATTAGTCTTTCCCTGTTCTTTTAACATATTTTCGACAGATTTTATTCTGTCTTCAAGATTGGTAGTTAATTGGCGCAGCGCTAACTGGTAGACTTTCTGTTGATCTTTCAAATCGGTACGATCAGACTTGGAAGATTTTAGTGATGATATATCCGAACGTATTGTTAAAAGGTCATTTTTTGAGCTATTCATGAATTGAGAAAAAATTTCCAATTTTGCAGAAGATGTTTTGTCGATGGCCTTCAAGTCTGATAAAATTTTCTCAAGGTCTTTGGGAATAGAAGCCAATGTTTTTTCGATTTTGTTAAGGGCACTTGCGGTGTTTTCATTGTCTTTTTTCCTTGCAGATCTGATGTACCTTATGGCTGTTGTCGCTTCTTTTGTGGCTGTCTGCAACGAAGCGGTTGTCTTTTCAAGGGCCGCAATCTTTTTGCCCAGGGTCTCTTCAAGGTTTGCCTCCTTAATGGAAAGAGAAGAGAATCTGGATTCAAGTTCTTTGGAAAGGGTTTGAACCCCCGTGCTGCCTTTGATGTTTACACTGGAGAGATTATTTTTCAAATCAAAATAAGCTGCAAGAATAATAATTACAACCAAACAGGGGATAATGATCGAGATACGGGTAATTCGCTTGTGTAACTTTTCAACTTTCAGATCGTCTAAATCTTCTTGAACCTGGAATTCCGGAGTTTCATCATCCATTGGCATCTTAAATTTTTTGGATTTTTTTTCAGTCATTTCTAATTATTCCCATTCGATTGTACTGGGCGGTTTTGAGCTAATGTCGTAGACCACTCTATTAACGCCCTTAACTTCATTAATGATACGGTTTGAAATTTTTCCAAGTAATTTGTGCGGCAGTTTTGCCCAGTCGGCAGTCATTGCATCTTTGCTTGTCACCGCCCGAATGGCAACTATGTTTTCATATGTTCGCTTGTCTCCCATGACGCCGACACTTTTTATGGGCAATAGAACGGCAAAGGACTGCCATAATTTCCGATAATAACCACTGTTTTTTATTTCATCAAGCAAAATATCATCAACATTTCTCAATATCAAAAGGCGCTTGTTGTTTATTTCTCCGATGATTCTAATGGCAAGGCCCGGGCCAGGAAAAGGTTGCCGCCATATCAGATCTTCATCCAGGTCCAATGCCTTGCCCAAAAGGCGAACTTCATCCTTAAATAAATATTTTAAAGGTTCAACAAGCTTTAATTTCATTTTTTTGGGAAGTCCGCCGACACTGTGATGGGATTTAATTACCGATGTCGGACCGCCGAAAGCCGATTGTGATTCAATAATATCCGGATATAGGGTTCCCTGGGCTAAAAATTCCGCACCTTTTATCCTTTTGGCTTCGGATTCAAAAACATCCATAAATACCTTGCCGATAATTTTCCTCTTTTTTTCCGGATCGGTGATTTCAGAAAGTGCTTTTAAAAATTTAGTTTTGGCATTTACAAACCGGATGTTAATTTTTAGGTGTTGCTTAAAGGTTTTTTTGAGCTTTTGAGCTTCATTCTTTCTAAGGAGGCCGTTATCAACGAATATGCAGGTCAGGTTTTTCCCCACGGCATGGTGAAGTAACAGGGCGGTGACCGATGAATCGACACCGCCGCTTAAACCGAGAATGACTTTTTTGTCTCCAACGACATCTCTGATTTGAGAAACCGAGTCCTTGGCAAAGGATTTCATGGTCCACGTCCGTTTGCAGCCGCATACATCAAAAAGAAAGTTGCGCAACATGGTTTTACCCTTGGCCGTATGGTGAACTTCAGGGTGGAACTGAAGGCCGTAAAGATGTTTTTTAGTATGAACCGTTGCAGCAATCTTTGTGTTTTCAGTGGATGCCGTTATTTTAAAACCACGTGGCAGTTTAGTGATGGAATCACCATGGCTCATCCAGGTTTTTGTTTTTCCACCCACAGTGTTAAACAAACCCGCCCCTTCTTTAACTTTAAGTTCTGCAAAACCATATTCCCGCTTTCTGGCTTTTTTAACGGTTCCCCCCAGAGCGTTGATCATAAATTGCATGCCGTAGCAGATGCCAAGAACAGGAATGTTAAGATTAAAGATGGCCGCATCACATTTAGGGCTATTTTTTTCATAAATGCTTGATGGCCCTCCTGAAAGGATAATTCCCTTGGGGTTCAGTTGCTTGATATAGTCTATATCGACATTCGGCGGATCGATCTGACAGTATACATGGAACTCTCTGACCCGACGGGCAATAAGCTGGTTATATTGTGAACCAAAATCGATAATCAGTATCATGGGCTTCCTCTTTTTGCTCTTTTCGGCAGGATTCAAGCTGGAATTTGTCAACAGTGTACCCTAACAAACAGCTGAAGTAAACAATTTGCAGAAACATGCTGAATATGTTAGAAACGGCCTGAAAAGTCAACTTTTATGTTAAACCCTAATTGAGGATAAAAACGTTAACTTGTTGATGTGCTTAGCCGTTGGGCTGTAAATGTGACGCCTGTGAAAACGACCAATGAATAAAATAATTGTTCAGATTTATGAGGTCCAAACACCTTCTGAGGCTGAGAAACTGATGGCCCTCGGCGTGGATCATATCGGCAGTGTTATTGTATCACAGGAATTATGGAAAGTTCCTTCCATCAAGGATACCCTAAATTTGGTTCAGGGGAGGGATGGCAGGAGCAGCTTGATACCACTGTTTGATGATTTTGAGACCATATGTTTCATGCTTGATTACTACAAACCCGATATTATTCATTTTTGTGAAGCGATAACCCTTGAAAATGGCGCCGGCGCATCCTGTACAAAACTTGTATTGTTGCAGAAAAACATTAAAAAAAAATTCCCTGAAATTAAAATTATGCGATCGATCCCAATTCCTCAACCCAAAGTGCCGAACCAAGGAGAAACCCTTGAGTTGGCGCGCATGTTCGAGACGGTCAGTGATTATTTTTTGACAGATACTCTGATTGTAAAATCATCCGGATCTGTTTTTGATCTTCAGCCGGTCAAAGGTTTCGTGTGTATTACCGGCAAGACCTGCAACTGGGACATTGCAGCGCAACTGGTTCAGTCAAGTCCTATCCCTGTGATATTGGCAGGGGGTATCACCCCTGACAATGTTTTTGATGGCATTATGCAGGTTATGCCCGCAGGTGTCGACAGTTGCACCGGAACCAATGTGTTGGACTCTAAAGGGCGTTCGATACGGTTCAAAAAAGACCTCGAAAAAGTAAAACATATGGTTGATGAGGCGCGCAGGGCGGAGGGGATGTTGGACACAGATGATCAGGATATTAAATAAAGGAGTAACAAACTTATGTATAATAGCAGTGATTTGAGAAAAGGTCTAAAAATCGAGATCGACGGAGACCCTTTTGTGGTGGTTCAGTATGAATTTTCAAAACCCGGCAAAGGCAAAGCCTATTACAAATGCAAGCTCAAGAATCTTTTGACCGGTGCTCAGTTCGATCGAACCTTTAGATCCAGCGATAAATTCGACGAGCCTCACCTGGAAGATCATGAAATGGAATATTTATATTCAGACGGTGAAAAGTACTGTTTTATGAACACAACAACCTATGATCAGATCTTTCTCACCGAAGATCAGGTGGGCGATGCCATCAATTTCTTAAAAGAAAATACGGTGTGTAATGTTCTTTTATTTAGATAAAATCCCATCGAAATATCGTTGCCTATTTTTGTAGACTTAAGGATTGAAAAAGCAGATCCCTGGGCAAAGGGAGACACCGCCTCGGGTAGCACAAAGCCGGCAACCCTTGAAACCGGTTATGAAATTCAGGTTCCACCGTTTATTGAAGAGGGGGAAATGGTTCGGATTGACACCAGGACCGGAGAATATGTAGAGCGCGTAAAAAGTTAAGGGTTAAAACCTGATGGCCTGTGTCTAAGATAATTTCTTCATGAAAGATTCGATGGTCTATACCTGGAATTTGCTC
>PKTV01000514.1 GCA_002868985.1 Desulfobacteraceae bacterium
AAGAAAAAGAGATGTGCACTTTTTTAGAAAAGAAACTGGATAAGTTTAGAGAATATCAGTCTGTTACAGAAAAGATGAAACAAACTGTTTGTGGTAATGATGGAAATAACGAGCTTTCAGGATTAATCCATAGAAGGCAGAAGTGCATCAATGCCATAGAAAAAATCAACTCGTCCATGGATAAGATAATTAAAAGCGGTTCAATAAAATTTTCCTGTATTTCTAAAAAATATAAAGGATTGGTTGAAAATTGTCTGTCAAATATAAAGGACGTTATGACACAGGTGGATCTTATGGACAGAGAATTGGTGACCATCGTATCAGAACAGGGTGAGAGTGTAAAAACAGAGCTTCTCAAATTGCGAAATATGCGGCAGGCCGCCAGGGGGTATCAAACTATAAAGAGATATCCTGCTAAGTTTCTGGACACAAGAAGATAGATAGGAAAGTTTTTTCTAAAGTTTTTGATAAGAGATCCGATAATTATCATAAGGAGGTGTGATAATTATGTTAGTTGAGCCTGTGACAGGATCAGGAAAAAGCATGGCTTTGTCGCCCCAGGTAAAGCTTCCTACAGATCAGGATGCGGCACAGAGAAATGATGACGCTAAAAAGTCTGTTCAAACATTAAGTTTGGTTGAATTGTCGGAACTTGCAACAGATGTGCAGAAAAATGTGAATATCATTCATAATGTAGATTTGCAATTTTCGGTGAATAAAGATTCCGGCCGAATTATGGTAACTGTAACGGACAAGGATACCGGTGAGGTCATCAGAGAAATCCCGCCTGAAGAAATCGTCAAATTTGCAGAAAAATTTGACGAAATGGTTGGAATGATATTTGATCAAAAGGGCTAAAAATATTCTCATGGGAGTTACTGCCTGATAAATGCCAAATGTGACCGATCAGCAAATCAATATCCTTATTGTAGATGATGAAAAGGCTGTAGCGGATGTTCTCAAAGATTTTATCTCTGACGAGGGAAGATCTATAGATGTTTGCCATGATGGTCTTGAGGGCATCAATCACATACAGAACAATTTATATGATCTGATCATTGTTGACCTGATGATGCCGAAAGTCGGCGGTTTGGATGTATTAAAATACGCTAAAAAAGCCAATCCCGACGTCCTTGTTATTATTATTACCGGTTATGCATCATTAGAAACCGCCATAATGGCTGTAAAGGAAGGGGCTTACGATTACATCAGAAAGCCGTGTAAACTTGAAGAGATAAGGATTGCGGTAAATAATGCCACAGACAAAATAAAACTGTTCAGAGAAAACAGAGGATTATTAAAGGAAATTAAGGATGCCTACCATGAATTGATGCTTTTGAAAAAGGAAAAGAAAGCGGACAAAAAAATATCAAGCATCAACTTTTTCTCTTCAAATATGCCGAGTTTACATTATCTTTACAACAATAATTGTTCTCCCAACAACACCGTTGACAAGTTGCAGGCCCTATCTTCACTTAAAGAAAGCGGCAGCCTGACTGAAAGTGAATTTAAGACGTTCAAGCTTAATCTCCTTAAAATGATAAATCCTGAAGAAAAACAATAAGAGTTCACGAGGGGCAACCGAACCCTGATCCTTATGAACTGTTACCAATATAAGAGCAGGACCATTAATGAAAGAGAATTTAAAAATACTTGTTGTTGATGATGAAGAGTGTATTCTTGATATTTTCAAAGGATATTTTGAGTCTGAGACAAATCATACGCTCTTCACAGCCAGCGACGGTTTTGAAGCCTTTGAAATAATCAAGACAGAACCGATCAACTGTTGTTTTACAGACCTTTCCATGCCCAGGCTGGACGGCTTGGAACTCGCCCGAAAAATTTATCAGCATGATAATACCATACCGGTGGTTGTTATGACCGGCTATCCTTCCATGGATATTGCCATAGAGACCTTAAAAAACGGTGTCGTGGACTTTATCACAAAGCCGTTTCAAATGGAGCAAATTCTTCCAACGATTTCAAAGATTATGAATGCAAGATCGAACTTTGTTGAAAATATCTTATTAAAGGAGGAGGCTAAAAAGAGTAAGAGACTTGTTAAGATTAATAAGGAGCTGTATGGAAAAATAAAAGAAGTCGAGACCATCAATCTTATTCTTCAGAAACTGGATCAGGCATCAAACAGTCAGGAACTTTTCAAAATTTTGGTCAATTTGTCCGGTAAGATTACGCCTTGCGATGAAGCACATTTTTGCTTTTTTACCCAAGAGATGAAAGATTATGAAATCATCACATCTTTTTTCAAAGATGAAAATAAGAAGAGAGATGATGCTGTATATATAGAAAAAGAGATGGCCAAAAAGATTGGTGGTGATGGCATTCCTTATCTTATAAAGGGAAAAAACGGAGGCGGGAATATCATCGCCATTCCGCTTAAAATAAGGTCCAGGGTATTTGGAATGCTGACATCAATTATCAACAATGAAGATAAATATTTTAGTGAAAAAGACATATATTATCTAAATTTTTTGATAGATAAAGCATCTTCTTCCATAGAGAATCTTGCGCTTTATGAAAACATTTACGAAAATCTTTTTTCAACCCTGTATGCCTTTGTTGAAGCAATTGAGGCAAGAGATCCATATACGAAAGAGCATTCGACAAGTGTGTCAAAATATGCCATGTCAATTGCCAGGAAAAGCGGTTGTTCGCAGGAGGAAATTGCCAAGCTAAATATCTCGGGTAATCTTCATGATATCGGAAAGATCGGTATTCCGGACAGCATTCTATTAAAACCGGGTCAGCTTACTGATGATGAATATACAATTATCAAAAAACATCCGGTCATTGGAAGCAATATTATCGGGCATCTGGGGATGTGGACAGACGAACAGGATATCATAAGACACCATCATGAAAGATTTGACGGAAAGGGGTATCCTGACAGCCTTAAAGGGAAAGACATTCCTCTTCTTGCTCGAATTCTTTCTGTGGCGGATGTTTATGATGCGCTCACCACTGATAGATCATACAGACTACAGATGTCGGATAATGTTGCAATTGAGATTATAAAAAAAAGTGCAGGCAGTCAGTTTGATCCAAAAATTGTAGATGTATTTCTCGATCTTCACAGCAAGGGAGAAATTTAATAATTAAACGTCTCGGAACTTCTACAATTGGTTGAAATTAAAGATCGTTTAATATCTCCTGGTTTATGCCATCAGAATGGAATGTTGGGAGTAAGGGCGGAAACAAACCATTTTAATTGTAAAAAACTCCTTCAAACCCGTTATTCCATTATACTCCATCATTCCATTATTCCAATTGGGGCGAAGCCCTAAGTTCTTCCGGTGTGGCTGATCGACACTGATGATATGTTAGTTAGTGTCCATCCATGAATTAAAAATGAATATAATGGGTGTCCAATTCAGAAATGAGCAGTTTTTGTTCTGATCAAAGCCGCACAAGGGTTTGCGGCCCCCGCAAAGCGGGACAGGAAGGCGTACGTCTGTAAGCCGCAGCCGGAAGCCCGCGGCCTCCGGCTCGTAGAGCCTACGCCTCGGAGAGAGAACGCCGATCAGGACAAAAAGGGCCATTTATGGATGGACACTAGGCCATGCAATACTTAAGATCTTGTGAACGTTTTGAACTGTAAAGCCTTGTGTCAGCTTTTGAGATTAAATCCTTTTCGTCTTCATGGTTTTCAAGCTCGCCGGTCGTCGAAATACCACAGCTTATTTTCACATTCATTGGATTAGATTCCCACTCAAAAGCATGCTTCTCGACATCAGACAACACTCTTTTCAAGAGCAATTTGGCTTGTTCCATATCTGTGTCAGGAAGAAGGATGACGAATTCGTCGCCACCATATCTAAACACAATATCGGCCTGTCGAACAGACCTTTTTAAACATCCGGCAAGTTCCAGAAGCACATAATCACCGGCCTGATGTCCGAGAGAATCATTTATCTTCTTAAAATTATCGACATCAATCATAATGAGGGATAGCGGTCTGTGATACCTTTTTGCCCTGTGGAATTCTTTTTGAATAAAGTTCTGGAATCCTTTTCGGTTTAAAATGCCGGTAAGACCATCTTTGACAGCCATTTCTTTAAGTTTATGGTATTCCTGAGCATTTTTCAGAGACATGGAAAGAATGTTGGATATGGTTGTCAGCAACTCCATTTTTTCGTCGTTCAGTTTTTCATTGTTTTCGGGCAGGATGGCAAGCATACCCAAAGTGGACCCTGCAAGACTCAACGGCATAATAATTTGTTTGGAAAAGGGAATGGCATCGGCTGACGAAATTTTAATGCTGGATGAATAAAGATGAAAGTCCGTATCCTTTATTGAAAC
>PKTV01000513.1 GCA_002868985.1 Desulfobacteraceae bacterium
AAAATGAAAGCGCACCTGAAACTTGAATTTTATGTTCAGCAATAAAATTAAATAATTTTGTCCAAAATGTTATAAACTCATCAGGATCTTCAAGGTCCCTTTTGCGAGCACGGGATATCTTTTTTGCTGCCATTATTCCTCCAATAAGTTTTTGATTCTCTGCCAGCCTTCTTCCGGAATGTTCGCCCCAATAACCTGGCACACTTCATATCCACAGGCAGAGCCAAGTTCACCGCATTTTTCAAGGCTAAAGCCGTTAACAAGTCCAAACAAAAAACCAGCCGCCCAAAGGTCTCCGGCTCCCGTTGTATCCACAGCCCCGCCGTCCCCCATGGGCTCAATTTTTATTGTTTTTCCGTTATGAGCAATAAAACTCCCCTGTTCTCCAACCTTTAGCGCCGCAATATGCGTGTTTTCGGCCATGAGACTAACGGCTTTGTTTTCATCCGAGAAACCGGTATATGCCCGCGCTTCATCCTCATTGGCAATCAAAATATCAACGAAATCATTTATAATTCTTTTAAGGACCGTCTTTGATTGTTCAACAACCGTAAAGCTGGCAAGGTCCAGTGAGACGAGAGCGCCAACGTCTTTTGCGGCCTTTAAGGCGCTTATGATGAGATCTTCATTAAAAAGCAGATACCCTTCGATATGAACAATTGCGGCATTTTTAAAACAATTTTCGGTAATTTCATCGGGCTGAATTTCTGACGAGGCACCGAGGAACGTGAACATGGAACGCTGCGCGTCGGGTGTGATGATGGACAGTACCCTACCTGTGGGCGATGATGATTTAAAAAGGGCTGGATTGACGTTGTTTTTTTTCAGGTCTGTTTCAAACAGACGGGCCATATGGCCAACGCCGCTTTTGCCAACAAAGCATGCCTCTCCTCCGAGTTTGCCGATACCCACGACGGTATTACAGGCTGACCCTCCGGGTACGATGATGGGTTTTTGAGATGTTTGTAGCAGTGTTTGTTCTATAAACTCTCTGTCGACATATTTCATTCCCCCTTTTACAGCGCCGGTTTTTTCCAAAAAGTCGTCTTTTTCATGCGTAAGAATATCAATTAGCGCTGAACCGATACCCACAATCAGTTTTTTGTTCTTATATAGTTGTCTTATCACCATCTGTTTATCGCTTTATCTTTTCGAAACACAGGTTGTTTGTCTGAGAGGTCGGGGAGTTTTTATTTTAAACACATATATATCAGCCTCCGGCTCGTAGAGCAGAATGGATAATCTTTTTTTATAAAGCGTGTGCTGTCTCCCATTACCACACAAGGGACCCATGAATCCATCCCTTGTCGCCGTCGGCATGCCGAATGTGAACCCAGCTCCCTTTGCGTTTAAGAACTTTAAACGGAATTCCTTTTTCGACCTCAAACAGTATCTCAAAACTTGTGTCTGGGCCTGATCGAATATTGCAGTGTTCTGTTTTTGTAATTACCGAAGGAAATTTATCAAGAAGCGTTTTATGAATCCACCCTTCATCTCCTTCAAAATCACGAAAATGGTACCATTGGCCGGACTTTTGAAATACGTTCAGTGGATGGTGTTTTTCCACGGCCCATAAGATGTCATAATTTTCCCCCGGTCCGGAACGTATGTTGGCTATGGAAACCGATACAGCCAAGCGTTCAGCCGAAGCGACAGAGACCCACACCAACAGCAGAAAAAATGTTATCCATGCATAATTTTTCATTGTAAAAGGACAAAATGTTAAAATATCATAAACCGGCGCCGTCGGCTGTCAAGTCGCTCTATACCTTCTTCTTTTGCCATCTGTATCGCTGTTTCATAATCCTTTGGTGACAGATAAACAGAAAGCTCTTTGACCTCATCGGCTCGCCCGCAGGGTCTGTACTGCGGCATGATATTGACATAGGTGTTCAAAGAAATTTTGCGGGCAATAAATCTCATAATTTCCCGCGTCCCCGAAAGCCCGGAAGGAAGTACCAGGTGTCTGAGTAAAATTCCGCTTCGGGCAATCCCACGGTCATCGGTGACAAGGTCTCCCACCTGTCTGTGCATCTCAATGAGGGCTTTTTGTGTCACCTCAGGGTAATCTTTGGCATTACATGTTGTCTTTGCGATTTCAGGGTCCCAGAATTTAAAGTCCGGCATATAAATATCGAAAACACCATCCAAAAATTTCAGCGTTTTTACAGAATCGTATCCTCCGGTATTATAGACCAGGGGAACCGAGAGCCCCTCTTTTACAGCGATTTCAACGGCGGAAAGGATCTGAGGAACAACATGTGAAGGTGTAACGAAATTAATGTTGTGGCATCCTTTGTTCTGCAAATGAAGCATGATGCTCGCTAACTGTTCATTGGATGTTTCCTCTCCGTGTCCCAGATGACTGATGTCGTAATTCTGACAAAAAATGCACAGCAGATTACAGTGGGTAAAAAAAATCGTTCCCGAGCCATGGGTTCCCACCAGCGGGTCTTCTTCTCCGAAATGCGCATTGAAGCTTGAAACATATGCTTTTTCACCGGTTTTGCATACACCGGTTTCACCGGCCAGCCTGTCGACCTTACACTTTCTGGGACAGAGTGTACAGGATTTTAGAATGTCGTAAGCCGTTTCAATTTTTTGGGCCAGCAATCCTTTATTGAACGTTTCAATATAGGCGGGTCTAAACGTCGGCATTTTACATGCTCCCTGCTTTACTCAGAGGTTGCTTTACGGGTGGAGAACACGTTTTGTAAAGCATTATACCCCGATCATCGTCCCTCCCTGATAGACCAGAAAGGCCATTCCCCAGGCAAGCAGCGTACTGTATGAAATACTGAAAATCATCCATTTCAAAGATGCGGTCTCACGCCGTATGGCTGCCAGTGTTGCAAGGCACGGCATGTATAATAAAACGAAAACCATCATTGCCAAAGCCGCACTCGGTGTCATACCGGATGATAATAAGGCATTCTTAAGGGCTTCTGAATCCTCTCTTTCATCAGCAGCATAAAGTATTCCCATGGTACTTACAACGATTTCTTTTGCCACAAAACCGGTGAGAAGGGCGACACTTGCTCGCCAGTCGATCCCGATGGGTGAAAAAATAGGGGCAACGACCTTGCCGATGCGACCCATAAAAGATTTTTCAGCCTTTTCAGCTTTTTTTTCTGTTATGAGTTCTGCAACGGCAATATCCCGTTTCTGTGCTAATAATGCGTTGTCAAATTCTTGGGCGGCTTCAATCTCGGTTTGAAAATATGTTTTGACCTGTTCTATTTCTAAGTCATAATTTTTGGTATAAGATATGTTGTGCGGAAATGCAGTAAGCGTCCACACGACCACCGAACCTGCAAGAATATACCCCCCCATTTTTTTTAAAAACATCTTGCTTCGATCCCACATATGGATCAGTAGGCTTTTGATCATGGGGATTCTGTACGGCGGGAGCTCCATGACAAACGGTGCATCAATCCCTCTTAAGAGGGTTGATCGAAAAAGACGACCGGTGATGATGGAAAGAATAATACCCAGCAGATAAATGCCGAAAATTACGGTTCCGGCTTTGGCGCCGAAGAAAGCGCCGGCCAAAATAATGTAAACCGGAAGTCTGGCGGAGCAGGACATAAAGGGGGTAATAAGAATGGTAAGGATGCGATCCTTTTCACTTTCCAGGGTGCGACTGGCCATAATGGCCGGAACGTTACAGCCGAACCCCATCAACATGGGGATAAAGGATTTCCCGTGAAGTCCGATAAGGTGCATGATCTTGTCCATCAGAAAAGCCGCTCTGGACATGTAACCGGTATCTTCAAACAAAGCGATACAAAAGAAGAGGATTAAAATATTCGGCAAAAAAATCATCACACTTCCCACCCCTGCGATAACGCCGTTTATCAGAAAATCCTTAAAGATATTGTCCGGAAGCACGTGGGCCAGTAGTGTTGAAAATAGATTAATACCGCTGCTGATCCAGTCCATTGGATAGGCACCGAGGGTAAACGTCAACTGGAACATGGCCCAGATAAAAAAAATAAAGATTGGAAATCCGATAAACCGGTTGGTTAGGACGAGATCCACGTTTCGGGATATATCGACACGCTGTTGTGTTGATGTTGTAAGGGCTTCCATGATGATCCCGGCGATAAATCCATAACGTTCATCCGTCATTACGATTTCCGGATCATCATCAAAACGATCCACAAGAAAATTCCGCTGATTGTCGATTTCTCTGAGAATATCCTCACCGATTTTTCCGGTTTTCTCTAGAACGCGTTCCTTTACGATTTTATCATCTTCAAGGAGCTTTATGGCTGTCCATCGGATATTGTAAGGGATTGAATCTGCTGCATGGTTTTC
>PKTV01000193.1 GCA_002868985.1 Desulfobacteraceae bacterium
GTTCGAACCGGCTTTTACCGTAGAAGCCGGGATCGAATATTTCCGCAACCGTCCGGCATGGTTCTTTTTCCCAATTTCTACGCCTGCCTTTTGAAATGCCTGCCCACTGAAATGCAAAGCCTATTTCATCGGGGCGCACCCTATTTCTCTGGGGTCAGGCTCAAATTTTAACCCGCCACCGAACTTTGGCAAGTTAATCTTCGAAATACTCAATGTATGGATATCTGCCCCGATGGATTTTTCATCGGGATGGTTAAAATTTTCGTCTTTCTTGAACCTGACAAAAATGAACATTTTTCAAATGTCTCATCTACAAAAGTATTTTTCTTGGTATCTTAAAGTCTTAGTGGCGCTGGAGGGGGGGGGTGAGAAAAGCTTTTTCGATAAATTTATATAGAATTACAAGTAAGGCGCCATAAAGGAAAATGGCAAACCATTTATGCATGCCCGGAGGTATTCAAAATTAAAGCCGGATCTACACCTATTTTTTTTAAAGATGCTTCCCATCTTTCCTCGATCGGCATATCAAAAATAATATCTTCATCAATAGGAGAGTTCAGCCATGCATTTGCCTTGATTTCTGATTCTAGTTGTCCCGGTCCCCAGCCAGCACATCCAAGAGCAACTATATATGACCTCGGCCCCCTGCCCATAGCAACAGATTCTAAAATGTCTCTGGTATTGCTTAAGGCAAGTGAAGGTGTAACCATAAGAGACCCTTCCCAGCCGAATGGAGGGCCATGAAGAATAAAGATTTCAACCACATGAACCGGGCCGCCGATGTGGATTGGAGTGGATTCAACATCGGGGATAGACTCTATATTGAGCTCGTTAAAAATGTCTTTCACCGTCAGAGAAGGATGGACCCTGTTGATAACAATTCCCACAGTTCCTGCTGGAGTATACTCGCAAATACACGTAACAGTTTGATAAAAATTATGATCAACCAATAAGGGCATTGCCATTAGCAACTGCCCTTTCAAAGAATCTGGGGAATTGTTTTCCATTTTTTATCCCGCTTTTTACTCCGTGATCAATTGTTCCGATCCTTGAATGAGTGAAAACCCCTTAAAGGATACGTTTATCTTCGATTCTTGTCAAGAACGCTGGACCAAACATTTTTTATTTGACAGCTGAAACCGTTCAACATAATAATTTCATAGCAATTTATTAAATCGAATCCTTTAAAATTATCTCTACAAGATTCAGGTTTTTTATACAGGTCTCTTATGAATTCGGAATCAAAAACAATTTCAACGATGAGAAGAAATGCTGTCGAAATTTTTTATGCGGCCATAAAAGCGGTTCAACCCGGTGCCGCTATCAAGCAACACTGTAAATTTGATGGTAAAACTCTTTTTATTGGTCATCGTTCATATCATCTCGCTCGATATAAAAATCTGTATGTATTAGGTGCAGGAAAAGCCACAGCACCAATGGCTGCAGCAATAGAAGATATGATTGATGAAAAAATTACAGGCGGCATTATTACTGTAAAATTCGATCATGTGGCTGATTTAAAGCATATCAATCTCATAGAAGCAGGCCATCCTATACCTGACGAAAATGGAATACGCGGATCATCTGCCATCCTTAATCTTGCGAAAAATTTAGAAAAGGATGATCTTATATTATGCCTAATTTCAGGAGGAGGATCCGCATTGATGCCTTTCCCCTATGACGGCCTTACCCTCGAAGACAAACAGGATACCATCAAAATACTCCTTTCCTGTGGCGCTACCATTCATGAAATAAATACGATAAGAAAGCACATTTCAAAAATAAAGGGGGGTAGACTTGCACAGGCGGTGTATCCTGCCACACTTGTTACCCTTATACTTTCGGATGTTGTGGGGGATGATCTCGACGTTATCGCATCCGGCCCCACAGTACCGGATTCAAGCTCTTTTTACGATTGCAAGAACATTTTCCACAGGTACAACATTATCGATAAAATACCCAAAAATATTTTGAATCATATTGAATCTGGGATTTTAGGTGAAATTGATGAAACGCCTAAACCGCATGATCCTGTTTTTGATAGAACTTATAATTTGATTATCGGAAGTAACGTTGAATCCTTAATGTCCGCCAAAGAAAAAGCCAAAAACTTAGGGTATAATGTTCTTCTACTATCTTCAATGATCGAGGGAGAAACCCGATTTATCGCTCAAGTCCATGGAGCCATCGCCAGAGAGATTATTAAAACCGGCAATCCTCTCCCCTTACCGGCCTGCATCCTTTCTGGGGGTGAAACCACGGTAACCATTACAGGTAATGGTCTCGGAGGACGGAATCAGGAGTTTGCGCTATCTGCATCAATAGATATTTCCGGCAAAAAAAATATCGTTATGCTGAGCGGCGGTACTGATGGTACTGATGGCCCGACGGATGCAGCCGGGGCTTTTTCAGATACCTTTACGCTTAAACGTGCCGAAGAAATTGGATTGGATCCGTATCGTTTTCTGGCGAACAATGACTCATATCATTTTTTTCAAAAACTTGGAGACCTATTCATAACCGGTCCAACCAATACCAATGTCATGGATTTGAGGATTGTACTCGTCACTTAATTTTGAACCAAAAAATTGTTTGGAAACTACATAATAATGTTGCCAATTAAATCAATACTCAAATCTGAGGTCTTAAACAAATTGCCATTAATAAACTTTTTATTTCATAAATTTATTGATTTTCCGAAACGTTAAATTATGCGTGCAGTGATACAAAGGGTAAAATCAAGTTCTGTTACCGTAGAGGATGAATTGGTAGGTAAAATCGGTAAGGGGCTTTTAGTGCTTTTAGGGGTCGCAACATCGGATAAAACCGATGATGCCAAATATTTAGCAGACAAGATTGTTAACTTAAGAATTTTTGAAGATGGAAATCATAAGTTGAACCGCTCTTTATTTGACATGGGTGGTGAAATGCTGGTCGTATCACAGTTCACATTGCTGGGAAATTGTAAAAAAGGACGGCGCCCATCATTTGTGAATGCTGCACCTCCTGAACTGGCCAATGAACTGTACCAGCAATTTGTCGAATGTGTCCGTCAGAAAGGTGTTACTGTAAAAACCGGTCGCTTTCAGACCATGATGGAAGTATCTTTAATCAACGATGGTCCGGTGACCCTTATCCTGGAAAGCAAATAATCAATAAACTCGGATTCCGACGATTCGGAACAAACGATGCACTTTGTTTTAAATTTTGTGTTTTTTTGTGGCAAATATTTTTGGTTCAGGCTTGTCTATATTAGGTTTTATGAATGCTAAAATTAGCCTTTAAATTCTCCTCCGGCCTTCTTCTCTTTCTTCTACTTTTTGTTAAAACAACAACTCTTTATTGTGGAAATTTGGATGTTTTAGAGCATCTTATCGGCGACCGGGACGCCGTCTTGGTCGCCGATCCAAAAGGCCATATTGTTTTTTCAAAAAATGTGGATATTCAGCTTATTCCTGCATCGACACTTAAGATATTCACCGCGCTTGTGGCCATTCATTATCTTGGCCCTGATTATAAGTTTTTCACAGAATTTTACATGGACCGTCATTCAAATCTCAAAATAAAGGGCTATGGCGATCCGCTTCTCATCTCAGAAACTGTTGCAGAAATGATCCATCACCTTTCCATGGGGCTAAGTGGCAAATACAGCATTATTAACGATCTTATCCTTGATGATTCATATTTTGGCCTGCCAACCGTGATTCCCGGCGTAAATGTATCATACGAACCCTATGATGCGCCTAACGGCGCCCTGTGTGTAAATTTCAACACGGTTAATTTCAAACGCAATAAAAACGGCGTTTATGTCAGTGCTGAATCGCAAACGCCGCTATTGCCGTTTATTCTACCCAGGGTCAAGGCTTCTCAAATGGATCACGGAAGAATTGTGCTTTCAAGCCAAAAAAATGAGATTACGCGTTATGCCGGACAACTTTTTTTATATTTCTTAAAAAAAGAAGGGATTCGGTTTAATGGGAGTATCGGATTGGGAAAGGTTCAAAAAGAAGCGGATAAACTCATCTATAGATATGTTTCCAGTTTTTCATTAATTCAGACCCTATCAAAACTTCTCGAATATTCAAATAACTTTATTGCCAATCAACTGCTCATTACCGCAGGGGTAAAAGCATATGGTCCTCCCGGGAACTTAGATAAAGGGATTCGGGCCGCTTTGATATACGCAAAAAATATCCTTGAAATTGATCACGTTCAAATTGAAGAAGGTTCAGGGATATCGAGAAAAAATCGGATTTCAGCGAGGGACTTCTATAAAATACTTAATGCATTTATACCGCATTATTTTCTTATGCGA
>PKTV01000348.1 GCA_002868985.1 Desulfobacteraceae bacterium
TGGATGAAAGAGGCAAAATCGGCTTAAAGTCAGTCCATTTTGAATGTGCGTTTTTATATTTAAACGCAGGAGATTTTTTCTTGTGAGAAAAACGAGGGTGTAGAAAAGCTTTTCTTTCCTCGAGTAAGTTCGCCGGCTTCACCGCCTGACCCAAGGTGAGTTGTTGCAGTAAATGTCTAAGCTTCTTATCCGTGGCGTTCATCGATATCGGACTATCGCTGGTCCATCGGAATATAATCGGTTTTGACAGGTCCTGTGTAAATCTGGCGAGGTCGTCCAAGCTTCCATTTGGGATCATCGACACTCTCTCTCCATTGAGCAATCCATCCCGGCAACCGGCCGATGGCGAACATGACTGTAAACATTTTGGTAGGAATACCCATGGCTCGTAAGACGATGCCGCTGTAAAAATCGATGTTCGGATACAGGTTGTGTTCAATGAAATAATCATCTTTTAATGCCGCTGCTTCAAGTTCCTTGGCAATATCGAGTAACGGATCTTCAATATTGAGTTCGGCAAGAACCTTATCACACATCTTTTTCATGATTTTGGCCCGCGGATCATACGCCTTGTAAACGCGATGTCCAAAACCCATGAGTCGAAACGGATCGTTTTTATCTTTGGCGCGTTTGATAGCCCGGCGATAGTTCCCGCCGTCATTTTGAATATCGGTAAGCATTTCGATGACCGCCTGATTGGCTCCCCCATGAAGGGGACCCCATAAAGCCGCGATACCAGCGGAAATCGCCGCATACAGATTAACTCTCCCACTCCCCACCAGCCTTACCGCTGAAGTTGAACAATTCTGCTCATGGTCGGCGTGAAGAATCCAGAAAACATCCAGTGCCTTTACCAGGGTTTCATCAAGAGGATACGGCTTAACCGGTGTATCAAACATCATGTTCAGAAAATTTGCACTGTATTTTAGATCGGGACGTGGATAAACAACCTTGTGACCTCTTGATATCTTATAAGACATGGCTGCCATGGTCCGAACTTTTGATAATAGACGAGTAACAGTAATATTGAGCTCCTCTTCAATGGTCTCAAGCTCGGGATAAAAACTCCTTAAAGCATTCACCATGGATGAGAGTATTCCCATGGGATGAGAAGCCCTGGGAAAGTTCTGATAAAAACCCTGCATGTCCTCATGCACAAGTGAGTTGTCATTAAACAGAACCGACATGTTGTTGAGTTCATCTTTAGTAGGTAACACGCCGTTAATTAACAGATAGACGGTTTCAATAAAACTTGAATGTTCAGCCAGCTGTTCGACCGGAATTCCTCGATACCGTAAAATACCTTTTTCACCATCCATGAACGTAATGGAGCTGGTGCAACTGCCGGTGTTGGCATATCCCGGATCCAGCGTAATGAGCCCGGTCATTTGGCGAAGGGTTGAAATGTCGATGCCCTTTTCGCCTTCACTGCCGGTAACAATTGGAAGTTCATATGTTTTGCCTTCGAATATAAGTTTAACCTTATCTTCCATATTCCACCTCTGTGTTTCAAATGAGTGATTACCATTTAGTATTCCCAGTTTAAACAAACCAATTGATCTCCTATTATATCAGAGTGTTGGCATTCCAATACGCTGCGCAAAATCATACGTCTGAACAGGACGGAAACGCCTTTATAAGGACTTGCGGAATTGACACATCCCCATTTATTGAGACTGCGTTAATTTGAAAAAGCTTCTGTATACATGAATATCAATATAACGTCAAGAAACCGTTGAAAAATATTTAAAAACTTTCGTTTACATGTGCCGTTAGGGTATGATAAATTAAAATTCAAGTTCCGCACCCATTTATTGCGAAAAAGCCTTTGAAGCAGCGATCCTAAGAGATTCTGTACGTATTCACGGGGTGTGTTTTCTCGTGTAACGACATTGTCGGAGCCGCTTCGTCATTACGCATGCTTTATCCTGCACTTTGTATGAGGAGGCATTGTGTCTTTTAAAGAAACTCTTTTAAAAAAAATCAAAATAGACAAAATGGGTCGACAGGTCATGGCTTCCATCGGTCCCATCGATAGTGGTCGCAAAATAGATAAAAAAATTATGCGCGAGCTTCTTGAAATGGCGGACTATACTTACAAAAGAAAGCGGGATCTCGATCTTTATATCGAGGATATCAATGCCGAAAAGACCCGGATTCTGGTGCTCGACAATGATCTGGCCATTTACAATACGTCTGTCTACGACGTTGCCATGCGAAAAAGTGCCACCGTCAAAGAAATGATGAATCCTTTCAATGTAGTCAAAATATTAAAAGATTCCGATGTGGTCATGAGCAAAAAGGAAGACTCCGTTAAGACCATTCAACAGGAGTGCATCGCAAAACTGAACCTATCCTTTAACGCATCCGATATCGATGAAATAGCCAAAGACGGCTTGACGTCTCTGGAAAATGGATACTCGGAAGGCGTCATAGAATGCCTTGATCTTTTTGAAGAAATCTTACAATACAGAAATGCGCCCAAAGCCTTTAGAGTTGGTCACCACAAGATTATCGGAGCATGGGTCAAAAAAGAAAACGGGGAAGAAATGTTCGGCCCTATGGTGCTTTACAGTATGATTCACAACACTCTAAAATTGATCGATCAGCATGTCTGCAGTTTTGATAAAGAAAGGATAGAATTTATTCAGCACGTTGCATCAGGAAAAAAGAAGGCTTCGGCAGAAGACTCGGATGTTTTTCAATATCTCAAAAAAGCTGCCGTTGATCTAGTGGAGTTGGAGATTATTGAGAAATGAAAAAAGAAATTGTGACATCAGGTTCATCTGTCATTAGTAAGAAAAAAAAAGAAAGCCTTGAAGCCTATCTGGGAAGCTGTGTAGGGGTCACGCTGGTTGATCAACATGCCGATGTGGGAGGATTACTTCACCTTCTTTTGCCCGAGGCTACAGGGACGGATATGTCTTTTCAACCTGAAAGTTATGCCACCACGGGCATGCCGCATTTTTTGAAGAAGTTGATTGATGCGGGTGCTTCGAAAGAGAGGCTGGAAGCATGTATGGCTGGAGGTGCTCTGATCGGACCCGTGTCAGATCATGATCTGTCTTTAGATGTTGGAGGACGAACAGCCCAAGTGGTTCAAGTGTATCTTGAGAATCAGGGGATTCCAATAAATGATAGTGAAACCGGGGGATATTCCGGGCGCAAAATAAGCCTCGATCTTTATCACTGGAACACGACCATTGAACCAACATGGCAAATTGAAAGGCCGTCCTTGAGTCCTTTTCAAACCGATGTTGTTTTCAATATTGATGAAGCGGTTCAAAGAGTTAAGCCAATACCTCAGGTGGCACTTAAAGTCATCCGTATGATACACAGAGATGATTATACGATGAAAGAAGTTGGGAGTGAAATCCGCCAGGACCAGGTGATCAGCGGAAGAGTTTTAACTCTTTGCAACTCTGCTGTCATGGGACTAAAAACTGTCGTCGATTCCATTGATCGAGCACTGATATTGATAGGGGAAAAGCGCCTTTTAAAACTCGTCGTTACGGCATCTGTCAAATCTCTTTTCCCCCAATCATCTCAAGGTTATTCCTTGTGCAAGGGGGGAATCTTCCAGCATTCTATTGGGACTGCATTGATTGCTCAAGAACTTGCCGTTTTTACTAAGAAGGCAGCACCCGACATTGCTTATACAGCCGGCCTTTTGCATGATATAGGAAAAATTCCGATGGACCAGGTTATGGCGGCAAACGTCCCTTTTTTCTATAGATCTACGCAGGAAAAGGGTGCTGAATTGTGCGAGGCGGAAAAATTGAAGTTCGGTATAGATCACACTGAGGCAGGACGGCAGTTGGGCAAGATATGGGCCCTGCCGAACAACCTGATCAATGTGATTGCAAACCATCATTATCCCGAAACGGCAACTGAAGACAAAGAACTTGTAACGCTGGTGTATCTTGCTGATCTGTTGATGTCAAAATTTCAAGCACACTATGAATTGGATCAAATCAATACGGAAAAGTTATTACACAGACTGAATCTATTGGACCTGAATCCCGATCATCTTCCAATTCTGATTGACCTTATCCCGAAAAACATTTTTCAATCAGCATCCATGCCGATCTGAAGACGTTGTTCTTATCTGATGTTAGCAGTGAAGGGCATGAAACTTTAGTATAAACTAAAAAGGGGGTCTCTATTAGAGACCCCCTTTTTATAACTTTTCTTAGTGCTTATGCCTTTCGGTCACACATTAGTTGTTAAGCTTGCTGATATTTGGCCACCATATTATTTATCCGTCAAGAGCCTGGCGATCAGCCA
>PKTV01000115.1 GCA_002868985.1 Desulfobacteraceae bacterium
GCCGTAGCCCAAAACGACAACGATTTCGTCTTTTAACACTTCTCTGGCTTTTTCCAGAGAAAATTCTTCTGATGTAATGACTTCTTCTTCTACTCCGCCGAAATTAATTTTGGCCATGTCGTTCTCCTTATATAATTAACGATTATCGATTGAATATTGTCGTAGATCCCGATTTATCGGGGAATTTTTCCGGAACCAAAATACTTGCCACAAAGTCACTAAGACCCGCCCGCCTCGCCTAAGACGAAGCCGATGGCGGGCAGGCACAAAGGTTATATTTATTATTCTTTCTTAGTGACTTGGTGCCTTAGTGGCAGAAAGAATTCTTTCAATAATGTTTTCAAAAGGCTAAAGTGTTACAAAATTTTTTATTTCGAATTCCTGAACAGGGCAATCATTCCTGTCCTGGCGATTTCCTTTATGCCGATGGGTTTTAAAAGGTTTAAAAGCGCCTTCAATTTGCCCTCATCGCCCGTGACTTCAATGGTGTAATGGTCTGGTCCCACGTCAACAATCTTGCACCTGAAAATGTCCACGGTTCTTAATATTTCGGCACGATGTTCCGGTTTGGCGACCACCTTTATAAGGGCCATTTCTCTCTGGACATATTCCTTTCCGGTCAAATCGTGAACCTTGATAACATTGATGAGCTTGTTGAGTTGCTTCTCAATCTGTTCGATAATCGGCGGTTCCCCAATCGTGACCAGTGTTAACCTCGATACCAGCGGGTCCATGGTTTCGGCAACACACAGGCTTTCAATGTTAAATCCCCGGCCGCTGAACAATCCTGAAATTCTTGAGAGAACACCGGGTTCATTATCCACTAGAATCGAAAGTATATGTTTTTCTTCTGTCATGGTTCATATCCTTTTTTAAGAAACAGAGTTGACGGTTTTTTTAATCAGGTATTTTAAAAAACGATCTTACACCAGAAGCATTTCAGTCACCGGAGCTCCTGCGGGAACCATCGGATAAACGCATTCTTCCTTTTCCACCACAAAGTCCATGATCACAGGTTTTTTGGAGGCCAGGCCTTTTTTCAAAACAGTTTCCACTTCTTCAGGTTTTGTGGCTCTAAGCCCCTCAGCACCGTATGCTTCTGCCAGTTTAACGAAATCAGGTGCGCAATCAAGACATGTTGCCGCATAACGCTTTTCGAAAAAGAGCTCCTGCCACTGCCTGACCATGCCGAGATGTCCGTTATTGAGAATAACAATTTTTACAGGAAGCCCGTTTTGCACTGCGGTCGTCATTTCCTGTATGTTCATCTGAATACTTCCGTCACCGGCAATATCGACCACAAGCATATCCGGGCAGGCGAGTTGCGCGCCAATAGCGGCCGGCAAGCCAAACCCCATACACCCCAGGCCACCTGAAGTAATAAAATGGTTGGGTTTGTCATAGTGGTAATATTGAGCCGCCCACATTTGGTTCTGCCCCACCTCGGTGGTGATAATGGCTTTGCCTTTGGTCAACTCGTACAGTTTTTCGACAACATATTGCGGTTTGATAACATCTGTCTGTTTATAGGCAAGCGGCTGGGTGTCTTTCCAGAGCTGAATCTGATCCAACCATTTTTTTCGCTTTTTCTTGAGATCGCCAAGGTCTTCCTTGTCCAGCAGTTTGTTCAGTTTGGCCAGTGTGATTTTGCAGTCTCCGACAACCGGGGCTGTAACCGGGATATTTTTGCGTATAGACGTGGGATCGATATCGATGTGCACAATTTTGGCTTTGGCTGCAAACTCATCTGTTTTTCCGGTAACGCGGTCGTCAAATCTCACGCCGATGCCGATCAAAAGGTCAGATTCACCGGTGCACATATTGGCCCGATATGTTCCGTGCATGCCGATCATCCCCAGCCACAAGGGATCTGTACCCGGAAATCCGCCCAGACCCATCAAAGAAGTGGTCACCGGGATTCGGGTTTTATGGGCAAGTTCCGTAAGTTCTTTGGCTGCTCCTGAAAGAATGACACCGCCGCCGGCAAAAATCATCGGCGTTTTGGCAGCCTTGATCAGCGACACCACTTTGTGAAGCTGTTTAACATTGGGCGTGTATGTCGGGTTATAAGACTTCAAGGTTGCTTTTGGGGGAGCCTTGTAATCTATGGCGGTGGCGGAAACATTTTTTGGGATATCCACCAAAACAGGTCCCGGTCTGCCGGAGCTTGCAATTAAAAAGGCTTCTTTGATAATTCTGGCAAGATCTTCCGTTCGTTTGACCAGGTAGTTGTGCTTGGTGCACGGACGGGTAATCCCCACGGTATCGACTTCCTGAAAGGCATCATTGCCAATCAGATGTGTGGGCACCTGCCCGGTAAATATAACCACGGGTATGGAATCCATATAGGCGGATGCAATGCCGCTGACCGTGTTGGTCGCACCCGGTCCTGATGTGACCAGACAGACGCCCACGCGGCTTCCGGCCCGGGCATAACCGTCGGCCGCATGCACGGCGCAAGCCTCCTGACGGACAAGGACGTGCCGGATATCTGTTTTATCGAGTTCATCGAAGATATCGATGACAGCTCCACCCGGATATCCAAAAATCGTGTCAACCCCTTCCTCCTGTAACACCTTCATCATAATTTGTGCGCCTGTGAGTTTCATGTCTCTTCCTTCCTTGTTTCTTGTGATTATTTATTTATAGCTATAAAGAGCTTCTTTATTTAAGGCTCTTCTCCACTTTAGTTGGAGAAGAGGGTCCAAGGATTCCAGGGGTCAAGGATTCAAGGGTTTGTTTTCTAAAGACTTTATCAGTGCCTTTAACATTCTTGCGATTTCTGCGATGTCTTTTTTTAGTGTACCCAATTCACCTTTTTCAATTAAATCTAAATCCCCTGCCAACAAAACCTGGGTTTCTTTCTTTGAATATTTTTTTGCTTTTCACTTGAATCATTGGCCCCTCGACACCTTGGATCCTTCAGTGTTTTTTAAAGCATTTCACTCGAACCCTTGAGTCCTTGACCCCTTGTACCCTTTGGGATCACACTTACCAAATTGGAGATGACCCACTTATTCTACCCTAATTAATTAAAACTAATCGGGAGATGATCCTTATTTAACCACCGCCCCCTCACTGGCAGATGACACCATTTTTGCATACCGGGCCATGTACCCATGGGTTATTTTGGGCGGAGGAGGAGTCCATTTGGACAACCGGTCCTGGATCTCGCTGGCCGGTACCTTGAGCGTCAATGTTTTGGCCGGAATATCAATGGCAATCAAATCACCGTCCTTAACAATGGCAATGGGTCCTTTTTGCATGGCTTCCGGTGAAATATGCCCGATGGCAGCGCCCCGGGTCCCGCCTGAAAAACGGCCGTCCGTGAGCAGTGCCACATGGGCGTCCAGCTTCATGCCGGCGATGGCCGATGTCGGTGTCAGCATTTCCCGCATGCCCGGGCCGCCCATGGGCCCTTCATACCGAATCACGATAACATCCCCTTTTTTTATTTTGCCGCCCATAATGGCCTGACCGGCTTCTTCCTCGGAATCAAACACCCGGGCCGGGCCTTCATGGCGCATCATTTCATCTAAAACAGCAGACTGCTTGACCACACCGCCTTCAGGGGCAAGATTTCCAAAAAGCACCGCAAGTCCGCCCTCCTCATGATAAGCGTTGGTGGTTGATCGGATGACGGTGTTGTCCATGATGCTCGAGTTCTTTATGTTTTCTTCCACGGTTTTGCCGGTGACAGTGAGGCAGTCTGTTTTAATGCGGCCGGTGCCGGACAGTTCTTTCATGAGCGCCTGAATGCCGCCAGCCCGGTTCAGGTCTTCAAGGTGGTGCGGTCCGCCGGGACTCAGGGAGCACAAATGGGGCGTGGCTTTGCTGATGTCGTTGATCTGATCGAGATCGATTTTGACATTGGCTTCCCTTGCCAGGGCAGGGAGGTGAAGCACGGTATTTGTGGAGCATCCAAGGGCCATATCCACGACCAGGGCATTATGAAAGGCCTGTTCGGTCATAATTTTTGACGGGGTTATATCTTTTTCCAAAAGCTCGAGAATTTTCATGCCCGCTTCCTTGGCCAGGCGGATGCGGGCTGACATCACAGCAGGGATGGTACCGTTTCCCGGAAGCCCCATGCCCACGGCTTCGGTTAAACAGTTCATGGAATTGGCCGTGAACATACCGGCACATGACCCACAGGTGGGACACGCAGCATCTTCAATCCGGCAAAGCTGATCTTCGGTCATATCTCCCGAGAGCACGGCACCCACGGATTCAAAGACTGTAATCAAATCGATTTCGTCAGCACC
>PKTV01000206.1 GCA_002868985.1 Desulfobacteraceae bacterium
CCGGTCAGACTGTTTACACCGATTCCGCCTAAAAACAGGTTTTCCAGCCCACCGACGATTCCCGCCTTGTCCGGCCCGAATGCAAGGGTGTAGCCCCACGTCATCCAGATCACGCTGGCAAGACAATACGCAACAAAGGTCATGGCATAGGTATTCAAAAGGTTCTTAGACCTCGACATGCCGCCGTAAAACAGGGCCAGACCGGCCGGCGTCATTACCATGACCAGAGCGGTAGCGACAATCATCCAGGCGGTATCCCCGGAATTTAATGCATCGGCAGCAAAGGCTGAAGAAAATGGAAAAAGAAGACAGACAGCGGTAACTACATAACTAAATGGTTTCATTTGTAATCATTCCTCCTTTTTTAGTCCGTATCGAATCGGATTTGGTTAAATAGTTAAATCGTTGAATCGTTAAATGGTTTTGACAATTTGACCACTCGACCATTCAACGATTTGACCAAATTCAACTTTAGGCTCCTTAACGCAATAGCTGTGCCATAATGAAATAACCTTTAAAAACATCAATTTTTCAGTATGTTAAAAGTATTTCTATGCGTGCCAGCAAAAATGACATTAAACATAACTGTAACAAATAGATCGATATATTACATTTATGTAGTTTTTATGGGTTGCTGGACTTTAAACGTCGAAAGGATCTGGAAATGGAGATCTCTGCTGTTTCTTTGGAATGGGCCGCGCCTGTCAGCGAAGATGTCATAACGATCGGTGTTGAAAGAAAGTCGCGCCCGCTGATAACGCCATTGTAAGCAGCGGACACGACCTATATGTTTTGGACTGTTAAAACTGGTGCTTTTAAATCGAACTAAAAATTTATGGGTATTTCGAATGGTTAGGTGAGTAAAGAAATGTTATCCATTTTACTTTCAATTTCACTTTTACGGTTCAATGGATAAACAATAAGACGGGTTTGACCGGTGCTTGCCGAACGGCAATCCACCAAAAAAAGGATGGTTCCTGTAATAAAAAATCATGAATTTTTCTGAAAACCCGAATAAATTTCTAAAAACGCTTTAAGATGTTTTTGGACAAATTCCTTAACATTCCATTCTTTCGAGGAAAGATAACCCCGATATTCGGGCCTGATAACATACGTTTCGGCGTTCAACATTTCTTCTTTTTCCGTTTCTACCCGTACCGGAGTACACCGATACAGATCGCCTTCGAATGCGTCTAACCGCTTCAGCGATAATTCATCCACATCAAAGTAAACGATCCCTTCAGTAACTGCGTCTGTTGCCGGGATAATTCCCGGATAGGATTCTCCTTTGACCGTAAAGCGCGCATAGCCTCTCAGGATTGCGTTTTTAGAACGAAGCATACGGGTTGTAACGGCATACATGACTTCAGGTATCATTAAGGTTCCGTAGGTAAATATGTTCATATTTAATAGTTGAATCAAAATTTATTTTTTTAATTGTGTGAAGGTTGGCCCCTTCTATCCCCCGGCTGATAAAGTCAGGAGAAATCAAGGGGGCTTTTGGCCTCTTTGATTGTCCGGCTTTGAATCGTATGGGTATAGATCATGGTGGTCCTTATGTCGCTGTGCCCCAAAAGCTCCTGAACCGTTCGGATATCGTAGTTGGCCAGCAATAGATGACTGGCGAAACTGTGGCGAAACGTATGGGCGGATGCGCGTTTCGGGATCTTCGCTCTTTTGACAGCCCCTTTTATGGCCTTCTGAACATGGGTGTGGTGAAGATGATACCGCCTGTATTCCTTTGTATCCGGAACAAAGGTCAAGGTCTTGCCGGGAAAAAACCACTGCCAGACCAATTCTCTTGCCGCATTTTTATATTTTTTTTCCAGCAGGCCGACAAGAAACGTACCGGCATAACCCGTTTCAAGATCTTTCTGGTGCAAAGAGATAACCGATTCAAGTTGAGCTTTGAGTTCCGGTATGATCGTTTCCGGCAGGGGAACCGTCCGGTCCTTTTTTCCCTTCCCGTCATGGACGGTCAAGATCCCGGTGTCGAAGTTGATGTCCTGAACACGGAGTCGGAGACATTCTGAGAGGCGAAGCCCGCAACCGTACAACAGTTTGACGACCAAATTGTATGGATTTCTAAGCCGTGTAATAATCGCGTCAACCTCTTCTCGAGATAGGACTGTCGGAATGTAAGGTTTTCGCTTGGCCCTGGGAATGTCCTTAATATCGCCGAATTCATTTTTAAGAACATGCCGGTAAAAAAACAAAAGGGCGTTAAAGGCCTGATTCTGGCTGGATGCGGATACCTTTCGTTTGACAGCCAAATAGGTTAAAAATTCTTTTACATCCTTTGAGGATAACAATTGGGGGGCTTTGCTCCTGGTAAAGCCCTTCAATTGTCTGACCCATCCTCTGTAGGCTTCCAGTGTCTTGGGGGAATAGTGCCGTAATTTAATTTCCGAAACCAAACCATTGTACACAGGGCTCCAATCAGCGTTGGTTGATTTTAATTTAGTTTTTTTTCTTGAAATACTTTCATTTTTATTCTTTAATGTCTGAGTCTTACCCTGAACAGTCTTCTTTCTCTCTATTTGATAAAAAATGGAAATGGCATCAAATGCCTGTTTTCGTTGTTTCTCGGTCTGGTTCTTGTCCTTGAGTTTTTGAATAAAAGGCGCAAGACTTTCCTTATTTACCGGTTCGTGATGATATTTAAGACAAAAATCCAGATAATACCGCAGCCATTTTCTGTAATGAAAATGGGCTGGCAGAGCCACACCTTTTTTAATCAAAGCAGCGTCATAAAGGATCTTGATTTCAGAGGGAATGGGTTTCATGGGATAATAGCCTTTTCTGCATAACATGCATATTTGGAGTTATGCAGTTAGAAAACTATAAAATATCTCAAAAATATTTGTCAAGCGTTTAATTTCTGTAAGTTATGCAGAAACTATCTACTAACTGGTTAGCCTACGCTGAAAAAATGATGAGGAGTTAGTGATAAGAAAATTTAAAAAAGACTTGCTTTCGGAACAAATCAGAAATCTTGCTGATTCTATAGGAATAGATGCTTTGGGATTTGCTGAGGCAGCCGAATTTACAGACTATGCATTAAGCGATTCTCGACGACGAGATCCAAGAATATCTTTAACGGACGCAAAAACAATCATTGTCGCAGGCATCTATATTGGGGGATCAACCCTTCCAGCTTGGACAAATGCCTGGTATGGCCGAACGAGCAGGCTCTATCTTTCAGAATTTTTCCTTGATGTTGTGAAACCGCTTGAACCCATTGTCAATTTACTAAAAAATCAAGGCTATAAAGCCATTGTTTGTGATGATTCTAAAGAAGACCGGTCTATCCTTCCGCTAAAACTTGCCGCAATAAGAGCAGGCTTGGGTTGGCAAGGCAAGCATACTTTACTCATATCAAAAAAGTACGGAACTTTCTTAGCCCTTGGAGGAATCATAACCGACGCCACTTTGGAGTACAACACCGACCAGGAACCCAACCGGTGCCACAAATGCGAAAAGTGTCAACAAGCTTGCCCTTTGAGGGCGTTGGATCAGCCATATGTCTTGAACAGAAGCAACTGCCTTTCAAATCTTTTGCAGATTGAACATCTGCCCGAGGAAGCTCAAGCAGTAATAGAGAACAGAGTGGGTGATTGTGAAATATGCCAAGAAGCATGTCCGTGGAACAAAAAACATCTTGATCATCCTTTAGCAACGAATATGACGGAATCTTTCCAAAAGAAAATTGAAGATTGGGAAACATTTTTTTTCTTACCTGATTTAATTGATTTATCAGAAGAAGGATATAGAGAAAAGCTTGGTCATCTTAATACAGGTATTCCTTACAATCTATTCCATCGGAATGTTTTGATTGCAATGGAAAGAGCAAAAAAAGTTGGAGAGATGGCTAACAAATAAATCCAGCGGACGCAAAAAACCGCGCCGCTGATTAAACCGTTAGGCCGTGACCGAATCTATTCACACCCGTAAGGAGATTTTTCACAATGGACATCCCAAGAATATTCAACATCACCGAAAGTGCTCACCGCATCCACAACCCGATCACACCCGAAAAGCTCGCCACTCTCGGCGCGGCGCTGCGTCTGGAAACGGGGACCCGAGTGCTCGACCTCGGCAGCGGTTCGGGGGAGATGCTGTGCACCTGGGCACACGATTACGGAGTCATCGGCACCGGCATCGACATGAGCCAGTTGTTCACCGAGCAAGCGAAACTCCGCGCTATAGAACTCGGTGTCGCCGATCAAGTCGAGTTCATCCATGGCGATGCTGCCGGC
>PKTV01000254.1 GCA_002868985.1 Desulfobacteraceae bacterium
TTCAGGATCTGTCATGATGGTTGCCGGATTGCTGTTGACCAGTATGACTTCGTAGCCTTCTTCTTTTAGCGCCTTGCATGCCTGGGTGCCCGAATAATCAAACTCGCACGCCTGGCTGATAATAATCGGGCCTGCACCGATGATGAGTATTTTGTGTATGTCCGTACGCTTGGGCATTTTTATTTTTTCTTTTTCTTAATCATGGCCTTGAATTCATCAAAGAGATATTTTGCATCATGAGGGCCGGGTGAAGCCTCCGGATGATACTGAGCGGTAAAAATCGGATATTCTTTATGTCTGAATCCTTCCAGTGTATTATCATTTAAATTGATATGCGTTATTTCAATATTTTCACCTTTCAGGCTATCCGTGTCTACAGCAAATCCGTGATTTTGAGATGTTATTTCAATCCTTCCGGTCAAAAGATTTTTTACCGGCTGGTTGGCGCCCCGATGACCGAACTTGAGTTTAAAGGTTTTTCCCCCCAATGCAAGTCCCAAAAGTTGATGCCCGAGGCAGATGCCAAATAAAGGGGCATAATCCAAAAGCTTCTTGATGGATTCGATGGCATAGGTGACCGGTTCCGGGTCCCCGGGACCGTTGGACAAAAAGATTCCATCCGGCTCCATGGCCTTTATCGTATCAGCTTCGGTAGCCGCCGGAACAACGACAATTTCGAATCCTTGGGATTCCAGGCATCTTAAGATGTTGTATTTGACTCCATAATCAAAGGCCACCACCGAATATTTCTCCCGTTTGGACTTCCATACATTTCTGTCTAAAGAAATATTCTTGGAATCAAAAAAAACCGGTTTGCCGTTGCGCCAGTAATACGGAACATGGGTGGTTACGTTTTTCACAAGATCCTGACCGACCATGCTCGGAATTTCTCTTGCCTGTTCGACACATGATGAAGGGTCGGGGTCCTGTGTGGAAATAAATGCCCGCATGGCCCCTGCATCCCGAATGTGCCTGGTTAAAGCACGGGTGTCCAGTTCTTCAACCCCGAGTATGCCCTGGGCCTGAAGATAATCGGCTAAAGGTGAAACAGATCTGAAATTGCTGGGAAAGCCCTGGTATTCCCTCACCAAAAATGCGGAAACCTGTATTTTGTCGGATTCGATGTCCTCGGGATTCACGCCATAGTTGCCGATGAGGGGATAGGTCATTGTGACCATTTGACCGCTGTAAGAGGGATCGGTAAGAACCTCCTGATAGCCGGTCATGCTGGTATTAAACACGACCTCACCCCCGGTTTCACCCGGGCCGGTAAAGCTTTGGCAAGGAAAGGTTCGTCCGTCTTCAAGGGCTAAAATTGCTTTCATATCCGTTTCCAATTAACACATTGAACCAGCAAATCAAAATAAATATGGTTGAATCACAAAAAACGAGGCCGGCAAATTATACCGGCCCTTAAGTTATATGTCGTTGTTAACCATTTTCTTCTTAATTTATGCGGATTTTAGATTCTCATCATCCTGCCAGTCTTCGCCCCATTCTTCGGCGGCCACAGATTCCTTGGCCAGGACATCGAGTGTCACTGCCTGCACTTTTCGATAAACTTCGGTGTAATCTTTTTTGTGACCATTAACCGTTAACAGATCATTTTCAATGGAGATCCCGAAAAGTCTTTCGTTTTCTTCCAGATAGGGCAAAATAAGTTCCCAATCCGCAGGGCTCAGCGGAACGAACTCACCGCCGTTTAACTGGTCGATCACAACCTTATGATTAGGATCTCTCAAGTAGATAGCGCCCCCTGAAGCCAAGGAAAAGAGATTGGAACCGGGATAAGGGTTGGACTGTTCAATGACGTTGGCGTTTTCATCGAATTCAATGCCGTTGAGAACAACAAATCCGCCATCGTTCAATGGATCGCCGGCCATAAACGATTGCGCCAGATAATCGAGACAGGTGCCGTTGATAACCACCCGGGGATGCCCCACGGCATTGATCAATGGGCGACCGGCAGCATTGCCCAGCACATATACATCCCCGCCCTTGGCACCATACATGAACGTCTGGCCCACATCGCCATGTATGACCAGTTTGCCGCGTTTCATGATCTGACCAAGTTGATCTTGGGCATTCCCGTGAACATATATTTCCATCCCGTCGATGCCCGAAGCCAGGTAATCGCCGGAGCTGTCATAAACATCAATTCTTACGCCGTCAGAGTCTTTTGACAGGCCGCAACCACAAAAGCGTTGTCCCTTATACCCGTAACAAATGAACTGTTTCCAACCAAGTTTATAGGCAGCACATAGAAGACGCGAGTCACAATCTTCTCCTTCAGGCTTAAAATCTCTGGCATTGATCACCAGAACTTTTTCATCATTTAGGGGGGAACGTAATGTGTTTCGTTTTTCCCAATCAATGTAACGATATCGGCTGGATGTATTTTGATTCAAATCCGGCGATGCATTAAAAACAGACGTCAGGCTCTCTTTTAGGATTTGCAAGATGGCACTGCGCTTCTTGTTTCCGGTGGGAAAACGACGGTCCATGAGATGGGTCAGGATCTCTATGGTTTTAGACTTGTCCTTGTCATTATCTGTCGCGACTTTTTCGAGTTCTTTTGAAAAGTACCTGATGGATGTGTAATCCCAGTCAACCATCTGCCGGCAGCAATACCGCTTAAAATCAGACAGGTCGTCAAGCACCAGCCCGTCTTTCAATGCCCGGGCGATGTCTTTGGCATTTTTCGGTGCTGAAAGTTCAGGTGTTATTTTATAGGGTTTCTGATGCTCGGGCGTCTTGACAACGTCGCCGAATTTGTTGGTGCAGATCAGGTTTTTAGAGCCATCTCCCTTGCCGGCGTCTTTGACGGTAAAAATAAACGCACCGCCATCGGTGACACTTCCACCACGTGCATTCCAGTATTTGTCGGCGATGGGACAAAAGCGGCTGTCCTCGGCGGCAAGGTTTTGTAAAGTGGCGTCAATGGCCTGCTTTTCCGAACATATCAGGCCGATCTGGACGTCTCCTTCCTGCAGTGCAAATACCTGGGGACGCAACATGGACGTATCCGTAATGCCGATCAACTGGAAATAGTTTTTATACGGATTGTTTCGGGCAATGATAAAAAACCAGGGACCGTCCGGAGAAGCATGGATATGGGCAGCCTGGATGTAGCGGTAAACATGCTGTTTTTCAGGCGGCAGCAGATCGAAATCGTATTCAGAAGTGGGCGCCAGGGCCTCAATGATATACTCCATTGGATACTCAAGCGTTCGGTTAAACAGGTCGAGGAGCAGAACAGAGACTTCGGTATCTGTTAAAAACTGCGGAAAAATATTGTGCTGTTTTAAGTATTCACTCACCGCATGGTAGTTGGCAAAGTCGCCGTTGTGGACCAGCGCTTCATCCAACCCGATAAAAGGATGTGCACCGCCGGGATGCCAGACCCTTCCCTTTGTAGGGTAGCGCTGGTGGGCAATCCATCCGTGAGCTTTAAAATCTTCCATACAGTAGTACTGGGTTGCTTGCTCGGCATACCCCACGATTTTTAAGATCATCATATTGCGACCGTGGGACAAAACAAAGGCCTGCTTTTCCCCCAAAGACGCATAGAACTTCTGGTTTAATCGAAAGGAATTCTGGTAGATAAATTCATCTTCAACTCGCCTGTGATCCATATCCTGAAGGGAATTTTTCGTAATAAAACGATCCAGAACATCCGGTTTTACCCGTACAAAATAGCGCCAGACATCCGGAGGCATGACCTCTAAACCTTCTATTTCCCTGTAGTCATCGAGGGTGGGGATTCTTTCCGTTTTATGAACTTCCATAAATGGCTTAATGGCCGATTCTTCCACATCCGTCCGGGAAGCCGGATCAAGAAGGGCGACTTGAAGCAGATAATGGGTGTCCAGAATTTCCTGGCTAACGCCCAAATTTTCTGCGGAAAGCCCAACAGCAGCAATACCGCCGCCTTTGCCGTTTCCGCGATTATGCATCTGAACCGATGGCTCATAAATATGACGGCCCCGAACGGGGATGGATGAAATAAAACCGGTAACACCGCATCCGCCCTCTTCAGCAGGTTTTTTAGCACGGATTTCGCCATGTGGCAGACGTGCCCGAGATTTTAGTATATTTTTAATTCTTGAGTCAAAACCGTGAAACATTGTTTATACCTTTATCAGTTAATGAAATAAATTTTGTAACACTTTGGCCTTTGGAAAACATTAGCGCTTCAGGTATGATTAAATTTTTGACTGGAAGCTGTCTGAGTGGATTAGGGATCGTTATGAAA
>PKTV01000404.1 GCA_002868985.1 Desulfobacteraceae bacterium
AAGAATCTCTTTCACCAGTTGGTCGCCGGTCATCTGAGGCATGCTCATGTCCGTAATCACCAGGTCAAACCGATCAGGATTGGCATTAAATGCTTCCAATGCTTCAACAGGACTCGTCTTGGCTTCAATCTTATATCCCAAACGCTCCAGTCTATATCGTCCAACATAAACCATTGACGATTCATCATCGACAAACAATATTCTTTCATTCCCAACAGGAAGTTCTTCTTCGTTCTCGATTTCTTCAACAGCCTCTTTTTCAATCACCTTGAAAAATATGCTAAAAGTGGTTCCTCTTTCTAGTTCGCTATCAATTATAATTGCACCGCCGTGGCTTTTAACGATGCCGTGCACCACTGACAACCCCATGCCAGTACCCTTCCCAACATCCTTTGTTGTAAAATACGGATCAAAAACTCTGTCCCTGATTTCAGGGCTGATCCCCGGACCTGTATCACTGATAGTTAGTTTGACATATTCCCCCGTCGTTAGGTTGGGATAGAGAGCAGCAGAAACTTCGTCCAAAATAACATTCTTTATTCCAATCTCCAAAATCCCTCCGGTATCCTCCATGGCATGGGCCGCATTGGTGCAAAGATTGAGCATCAATTGGTGGATCTGGGTGGGATCGGCAAAAATAATATCGGATGTATCATCTATATTCTGACGGATATCAACACTCATCGGAATGGTTATGCGTAAAAGTTTGATGGCATCTTGGATGACCGGAACTAGTTTAATCGGTTTTCGTTCTTGATCGGTTTGACGACTGAAGCTAAGCAGCTGTCTTACGACATCTTTGGCGCGAAGACTGGCTTTACGAATTTCTTCAAGATTCAAATGCGCCGAACTCCCTTCCGGGATATCATCCAGTGCCAATTCCGTATTGCCAATAATGATCCCGAGGATATTGTTAAAATCATGAGCGATACCACCTGTAAGCGTTCCGATAGCTTCCATTTTGTGGGCTTGCCGGAGTTGGATTTCAAACTTCTTTTTATCTTGCTCGGCCTGTTTGCGCTCGATGATTTCCTGCTGCAGTTCCTTGTTCATTGCCTGTAGAGACGTCTCCCTATCCCGAATCTCGGAAGCCATTTCTTTGAATCGATTTGCAATTTCTGAAAGCTCCTGGTGGCGAATTTCTTCAAATTTATAATCGTAGTCTCCTTTTGAAACTCGGTCGATTCCTTTTTGAAGAATTCCTAATGGCTTACGCATAAAGACACGCAACAACACTCCGGTGGTTATTAAAATTATGATCAGCGATCCGGCAAGAATGAGCAGAATTGCATTACGGAGCCGTGCCAAATCCAACTTGTACGCATCAAGCGAAAGAAATAATTTTGCCCGGCCAATGATTTGCTCCTTATAAACAACGTCTATGGATCGCTCAATACGGTTTTCAGTAGCGTTGTTTTTACGTAACTTAAAAAGTATTTTATCATGTTGGTTCGTAATGTGAAGTTCATCGATAACCTCGTTTTGCACATAACCGGTACCGATTTTATTGATCTGCTCATCATCATAGTCCCATATCGGCACCGCCAATACTTTGCCGATATTGACGGCGTAATCGTCAGCCTTTTTATTAAGTTCCTTGAGCGAAAATCGAGCCTGTCTGGTATAGACAAACATCAGCAAAAACCCTTCAAATATAATGATGAGTAGAATAAGACTGACCGTTAATTCTCTGGAGATGGATCGGCTCTTGATATCAAATATTTTTGAAAAAGAAGCCTCATTACGCGCTTTGTCCACAAGTTCTTCCTTCCTATACCGTGAATCGAATTACTTTTGGCTGAAACCGTATTTTCTACAAAATGTTGTGTATGTGCCGTCGCTTTTTATGTTATCTAAAGTTTGCTGCCAAGTTTTTATAAGATTATCGGGTGTTTGAAGTGAAAATGCAATATAATTGTTGACGCTCCGGAATGCATAGACAAGTTCCAATTGATCAGGATCAACACCGGCATGTTTTGCAAGATACGGCATATTAAAATCAGAACTGACCCATAAATCAAGATTTCCCTCAACAAGCCGCCTGATATTACTAATGTTTTTGTTTGTGCTAACAAGATTGACAAACCCATTTTTTTTGAGAAATTGCTCCTTTGCATCTTTATGATACGTGCCAATGCGGTCAATCTTTTTGGCGTCTTCAAGAGAGGTAATTTTCAGGTCCGAACCCTTCTTTCCATAGAATCCCCAGATTTGTGTGTAAAGCGGGCCGACCCATTTGAAGCGTTTTTCCCGCTGAGGCAGGCGTGTGGTGGAAAACAGGGCCACATTGGGCTGGTTTAACGCCAGAGTATATCCCCTTGCCCACGGTACCACCTCAATGTTATCAGGCATTTTCAGGCGAACCAAAATCTCACGAACCATGTCCACGGCCAATCCTGCAATTTCTCCCTTATTCAGATAGTTGCCTGGAGGTGAATCTTCTGTGTAAATTTTCAGTTTGACTTTGTGCAGGTCATTACTTGAAGTATCCGGTTGAAGTTTGGGCATACTGTCTTCAGGGATCCATTTCCTGCTGACCTTTCTAAAGACCCCGTCCCGTTTCATGTCATCCAGGGTTTCCTGCCATTTTGCCACAATTTTTTTTGATGTTCCTTTTGAAAAGGCGATATATAGACTCACTTCATCAATAGGGAATACGAAATCCAATTCGATGGTGTCAATACCAACCTGTTCTGCAACACCCGGCATTCCCAAATTGTCGTAAATCCACAAGTCAACACGGCCGGATAATAATTTTTTCAGATTACTTGCAGATGAATTTGAATTGTCAAGATTGGTAAACCCCCAAGCTTTGAGCATCTGTTCTCGGGAATCTTCCTTATATGTGGCAATTGTCCCAACCCTTTTCGCGTCCTCAAGAGAATTGATCTGAATGCCGGATCCCTTTTTTGCGTAGAATCCGTTTCGTGAGACGCAAAGGGGCCCCACCCAGTGAAACTGGCTTTCGCGCTCTTGGGTCCGCACTGTCGAAAACAGGGCAACATTCGCTTTTGTTTTCAATAGATTATACCCTCTCGCCCACGGCAACATCCGAATATTATCCGGCTGTTTCAAACGGCGCAGGATCTCCCTTACAACCTCCGCCGATGAACCTGTAATAACGCCTTCTTTTTTGAAACTTATCGGAGGATATTCTTCTGTTATAACCATTAACTCTTGAGCAAAGACAACGTTTGTCAAAAATAGTACAACCAGAAATGCATATTTGGCGAGCTTCAGTTTCATATGTTCCTCTTATCGAGCAATGTTTTACCTGTCTTAGATGGGTTCAAGGGATCCTTCCGACTTCTAAAAAATAAGGCAGATCATCAAATATTTTGCCTGCCTTTATATCAGAACTTTCAAAACGCTGTCTGTTCAAGCTTTGAGCCTTTTATTTTCAGTAGCGTTAATAGAAAACAGCAGGCCGGAAAAATTTTTCGGCCTGCTGCTTTAAAGGCTTCTCAAGCATATTCGAGCGTGAAACTTGAGTTATCTACTTTTTAACTTTATAACTCTCACAAGCCCGATCAACCCAATACCGAAAAAGAGCATAAGCGCCATTGTGGCCAACGAGCCTATCTTCAGGGCAAGCCAACTGAATCCGACGAGGGGAATTAAGCCTAAACGAACCATCACCCGTAAATTATCATGTTTTATGATAAAATCGGCCATTGGGGGTGAATAGGTATTGTAAAAACGAACAAAACGAACACCGATTCGATTGGTGAGCAGGAAATGGTCACGGAATCTACTTAAAACTTTAATGTGCGACGCCAATGGTGATCCATAGGCTGCAGTGGCAATGAAGCAACCGCCGCTACCTCCGGAGTCATTGCTACCATTGACCACCGTTACGTCTGTTGGGTTTAGGCCATTATAGTCAACATCATCTGAACTTGCTGTACCCAATATTATGCTGTAGGTCTGGCTGCTGCTAACCAAGCTTGTAACGGTTACGGTCTGGTCCACGGACCAGTTAATATTGGTGAAAGTCAGGCTGGATGTGTCAACCGTCCCTACGGTGAGGTTAGAACTGATGACAGGTAGGGCCACATTCGCAGAAGGCTCGCTTAAGAGCCTTACAGTGAAAGTGGCCGTGTCTCCACCTCCTGTTGTCGTCACGCTGGCCGGTGTAACAACAAAGCCAACCAATCTGAATTTCGTGAGATATATGTCTTCTTTAACGGACGTATGGAGGTCCTCGACTACAGGGTCAGGATTGAAATCCACGTTGGTGCCACTAAAAGAT
>PKTV01000166.1 GCA_002868985.1 Desulfobacteraceae bacterium
AGCTATCTCAAAATAATCTTTTGGCCCAACCTCGGCGTTGGAGCCTCGTTTTAAGTCCTCGACATACTTGAGTATGCGTGTCGAAGATCCCGTCAACAGTCAGGGCGGGTTAAAACTCGGCTCCGCCTTTTTATTCCGCTGGTTTTCTGCGAGGGGATTTGAAGCTTTTTACTTTACCGTCAATCTTTATCACCCTCTCAATCATACCGTCGTTTTTTTACACAATATATTGTAGGTTTTTTTTCTTGACACACAAGATGCTTTATAATATGGTACGTTAAATTAAGATCTTTTTCACATATTAACCTTTAACCTGGTGGATATCATGATGAAAGAGGTCCTTAAATATCCATATAAAGCCTCCATGGGGATTTAACGTCCTTTTGGGGGCTTTTTTGATTGCGTAAGTGATATTTTATGAAAAAGGAGGGAATGATGAGGATTATTTCGATTGCCAACCAAAAAGGAGGATGTGGCAAGACAACTTCCGCTATTAACCTGTCTGCATGCTTGGCACATAAGAGACGAAAGGTACTTCTCATCGATATGGACCCACAGGGACATTCTGCGATAGGTTTAAATATTCATACCGGCGAGTTGAAAAAAACAGTTTGCGACGTGCTTTACGATTCGAATGACGCTAAAACAGTCCTGAATGACGTGACGATTGAGGTTGGTAATAACTTCGATATCGCTCCATCAAATATTTCCTTAAGCGCTTTAGAGCAACATCTTTCCAAGGTGCAAGGCAGGGAGTCCAAACTAAAGGAAGCAATTGACGGTTTGTATCAAATTTATGATTACATCATCATTGACTGCCCGCCGAGCCTCGGACTGCTGACGTTTAATTCTCTCATTGCTTCGACGGAGGTGATCGTTCCTATTGAGATGAGCTTGTTTTCACTGCATGGAATTAGCAAACTGTTAAAGATAATAGATCTGGTTCGGGAAAAAACAGGGCATGAAGTTCGGATAAAAGTTATTGCGACGATGTATGATAAGCGGACAAGAATCTCAAAAGAAGTTTTGCAGGACATACAAAAACATTTTCAGGATTCTATGTTTATAACAGTTATAAATACAAATGTTACGTTGAAGGAAGCCGTGAGCTTTGGCAAATCCATAGTAGATTATGATCAAAAAGCCAACGGATTCAGAGACTATATGGCCCTTGCAAAAGAAGTGATCGCAGAGGAAAAAATTCTTGGCGCACGGCCCGTTAAGCAAAAAAAACCTTTTCCACCAGCGACTATGGTAGAAAAGCAATTTATCTACGATGCTCCTGGAGCAAGTTGTGTCAAAATAGCCGGAACCTTCAACAATTGGAACACGTCCGAAGAGTCTCTCATGGAACGCAAAAAAGATGGGACATGGTCAAAAAGTGTCTATCTTGCACCGGGCACATACCAATACAGGTTTCTTATTGATGATGAATGGGTTGCAGATCAAAACAATTCCAACCAGGTCAAAAATCCATTTGGAGATAAAAACTCCGTAATCAAGATTTAGGGGAAAAATGGCAAAAAAAAGCCTTGGTCGGGGACTTGATGACATTTCAGACGTATTTTTATCAACCCGGAAAGATAAAAAAATGAGAAATGGATTCTCTTCAAAAAAGATAAGAGATGCAACTTGCGAGTTTTGTGCTCACATCATTAATGATGCCAATAACGCGTCAAAATGTAAAATTTTCACTCTTAACAATGAAAAATACGGTGTTCGTTATATGAACACGATATCGTTGACGAGTGGAAGCTATTGCGAATATTTTGAACCGGTTTTTCAAGAAAAGGCAGACAACAGTTTTGTGGCCGAGGAGACATCGTCAGGTCAGACTAAAATCAATTGTGATATTGAAGAAAATGTAATTGTCCGCAGAAATATCACATATTCGAATACGCCAGAAGCTCAAAAAAATATTCTAAAATCCCTTTCTAAACATCTCAAAGAGAACTACAGCGTAAAGAGCATTGAACTGGGAAAAACGGATAAAATCTCCCAGCCGGGAATGAAAAAAATCACAGAAGAGAGCGTCACCATTTTCATTAATGGAGAAGCTAAGTGCCCATGAATTCCGCAAAGGGAATTTTTTTAAAAGGAGCTTCTTAAACGTTATCACTCAAAAAGGCCCAATATCTATAACGAAAACAATTAAAAATGGAGAAGTAGATAATGGAAACCACAATTGAAATTGATGAAAAGTACCATGAGAAAATGCCTTTAGAAAAAAAGACTGAGTTTTTGTTTGAGTATAAAAATAAATCATATACCGATAATTTGGATGATAAGTACCATACATTAAAGCGAAATCTAGGCTTCGCATGGTTTGACAGGATGTTGGAAGATTGCCGAAATGAAAACTGCCCGGGCTATTTTTCTGATGATATTTTTTATGCTTTAACGGATATATCGCTCGAAGGGTACGTTTTGGAAAAGGCGTATCTTTTTTCGGGTGATGAGGTTGGAATTAACGACAAAGAAAGATATTTTAAAGCACTTGGAAAAATTAATAATGTAATGGCCTGCAAAAAGGAAACAAAACTTAACATTAATTTGTTCAACCAAGATTCGAGGCAAGTTTACTACAAGACAGAAAAAACATCGAAATTCTATCAGTCTGCCAGACTTCGAAAAGCCTATTGGAGTTATTTAAAGAATGGTCCAAACAACGATCAAGTTGAAGACTATTTTTCAACATGTGAATTTATAGACAAGATCCATCGTATTTATAACAAAAAAAGATGTTCCTCAGAAGACTTTGAAACGTATAAAGAAATGTTGTCTGAAAATCATCATATTGCAAATCCTTTAGATTTGTACCGGTTATGTGCTGTTAGGAAAAAGCAAGCATAAATTTGTGTGGAAGAAAGTCCGGTGTTTTGTTGATACGGTGTTATTAACCCCCTTGTTGAAATTAATGGTGCTCGATCCTATTTTTCGATTTCAAAACGCTTCAAGGTTTCATCATATACAGGAAACCCAACAACAGGCTGCAATTCGGTAAAACCGATCATTCTCTCAGGCATTTTCCCTTCCCGTATATCATGCAAGGCTTCACGTATGGCATGTACTGCCGAAGACAAAACCGTCAAGGGATATCCAGCAATTTTGTATCCCATCTCATTTTTGTGATTCCAGATCAATCCACATATCGGCCTCGTTGCCGCAATGGGTGCATACGGCATGCCCTTTGGTTTTGCTTTTTTCTGCGGGAGCCGTGGATGGTTCCACATGTTCTTTCGTGTGTTCCTCCAAGGTACAGGTGATCATCATTTCAGCTTCATTGCCACAGTTTTCACATTTACAGACCTGCTTGAATTTTTTTTCAGTCATTTTATCCTCCTCATATTTTAGACCTAAACTGAGCGTTTCAAACTTGAAAATCGCTCAATTTAGGTTAGAATAAGAGTGGCCTGTAATGAAGACCCCTCTGTAAGAAAACAATTCTTAGCTGTTGCTTAAACAATGGGCGGCGTTCCAGATTGTATTGAAATGGCGCCCCCATATGTTGCCAATAGCTTCCGTGACCATTCAGAACATCCGTCATTCGCGGCCGGTTATCGCTTCCTGATCATCCGATTTGCAGTTCATAATACGCTTCAGAAGCCCTCGAAGACGTTTATGCTACGATCAGGCGAGGTCGAAGCGGTCAAGGTCCATTACCTTGTTCCACACCGCTACAAAATCGTGCAGGAATTTCTCCTGGGAGTCCTCACATCCGTAGACTTCCGCCAATGCCCGGAGTTGGGAGTTCGAACCGAAGATGAGGTCGACACGGGTGCCGGTCCACTTGAGTTCGCCCGTTGCGCGATCACGACCCTCGAATACGTCTTCGTCTTCCGAAGTTGCCTTCCACGTCGTGCTCATGTCGAGCAGATTCACGAAGAAGTCATTGGTGAGCGTCTCTGGCCGCTTGGTGAAGACGCCGTGCTGGGACTGTCCGAAGTTGGCATTCAAGACGCGCATACCACAAACGAGAACCGTCATCTCAGGAGCGGTCAGCGTCAGCAGTTGCGCTCGATCAACCAGCATCTCCTCTGCCGTTACGGCATATTTAGCTTTGAGGTAGTTACGGAACCCGTCTGCGCCCGGTTCGAGTACGTAAAATGACACCACGTCGGTTTGTTCCTGCGACGCATCCGTGCGTCCCGGCGCGAAGGGAACGGTCACATCGTGACCGACATTCTTGGCAGCTTGCTCAACAGCTG
>PKTV01000298.1 GCA_002868985.1 Desulfobacteraceae bacterium
GAAAGATCGATCGCTAAACATGGATGAAGGTGTTGTGGGCTTTGTCGTCACCCATAAATATCCGTTGATCATAAAAGATGTCTTAAAAGAACCTCGATTCAAAGAAAAAGAGATGGCCAAAAATCTTGGACTGGTATCTATGGTGGGAGTACCACTTCAGGTTCAGGACGAAAAGGTGATTGGGGTGCTCAATTGTTTTACGGCCAAACTTCATGAATTTTCTGAGACCGAGGTAAACCTGATAAAGACGGTCGCCAATCAAGCCGCCGCAGCCATTATTAACACAGAGTTGATGGTCAAAACCAAGGTTATCCAGGAAGAACTCGAGACCCGGAAGCTTGTGGAACGAGCCAAAGAGGTTCTGATGCGGCGTCGAAAAATGGACGGAAACAGTGCATTTCGATGGATTCAAAAACGAAGCATGGACTCACGAAAGTCCATGCGGCATGTGGCTGAAGCCATCTTGCTTTCAGAAGAATTTGAATAGAAGTGGTTTCAAAACCTCCTCTCAGGCCCAACTCCTGTGTTGGAGCGAGGGATTCGATACTCAAAATATTACATATATTCCTGCGTTTGAATCCCTCGCTCCGCCTTGACTTTGAACCTGATTGAAGGTTTTGAAACCACTTCTAGTAACCCAAACCGGACGAGCTGGAACCAAGAAATTAAATATCTTTTAAAAGACGATTTGCAGGCGATTTTTCAATTTCATCATTCATCGTTTTTAGCGCTTTCGATAAAGATGTTAATTCAGCCGTCTGTGCAATGGGGATGTTATTGACACCTTTTTGCTCCATAGCTTCGATAACAGATTTTATAGTAATAAGATTGATGCTTCGAGCCGGTTGATAGAACACTTCTTTGTTGTTATCTTTGCGTTCAGTATTTGACAAAACTTCGATTTCGACCAATTCGTCGAGTATCTGTTGTACCAGACGAATCGGAATCTCAAGGGTTCGCGATATATTAGAAGCTGTCAAAGGTAACTCTCCTTTTGAAAAAGTAGATATGATGAGATGGGTAATGTGAAGGGAAAGTAATTTTTTAAATGCCGGGCTAATTAAACGACGGTCCGGTTCAAAATCATAAGTGTCCACATATTGATACGCAAATGATACCTCTGCGCCAAAAAGAACAATCATCCAGCTCAACTGAATCCATATTAAAAATAACGGAAGTGCTGCGAAACTCCCGTATATTGCATTATACCTTGCCATTCCCACCTGAAAATCGACATAGGCCAACTGGACAATCTGAAAAATTGTTCCGGCGATAACCCCGGCAATCAATCCCGAACTGAAGTTAACCTTGGTGTTGGGCATTAAGATATACATAAATACAAAAAGTATCCATATCAAACAATACGGTGTTAATTTCAGCATGAAAAATATGACAGGACTGAACATCCCTATCAGCGCTACTTTTTGGGTGATTACCGCAATTTGGGTGGTTATAAACACCGTAACACTGCTGGACAGGAAAAAGAGTATGGGAGCGATTAGCATAATAGAAAGATAGTCACTAAATTTTCTTCCATATGTTCGAGACTTTTTTACATCCCAGATATCATTGAACGAAAGCTCGATATGGCTGAAGAGTTTAATGACAGTCCATAAAAGGAAAACGATACCGATGCCGGCGATCATGCCACCCTTTGTATTTTCAAGAAGTGAATGAGAAAAGGCAACGACACGATTCATGACTTCTTCCTGTCCGGGAAGTTTTTCCAACAGCTGTTTTTCGAGAAGCTTTTGAAACCCAAAACCTTTTGCGATGCCAAAGGCCATGGCGACGATGGGGACAATGGAGAGTATGGAATAAAAAGTAAGTGCGGAAGCACTTATCGGACATTTATCTTTAGCAAATCCACGCGTCGCCAAAAGAAGAATTCGGAGTTGTTTAATAAAAAAGTATTTTGTTCGGGAAAGATCCTTGACGCGAATCCTCCATATGTCGACTCTGATGAAATTGATTATCTTCGTTTTTAAAGCAAGAATATCAACCATTTATATTATCCTCCGCTTTGCGTGCGATAATTCTTATGGTTTTACTGTTTTTACGCACCAAAAGTTATACATGAATCTTTCACAGACGACCTTGCAAAATTCAGGTTATAAAAGACGAACTGCATGTTCAATGGGAAGACCGGCTGCTATAATTTTATCAATAACCGAAACAATATCATAAGGTATGAATTTCACCTCGATGTTATCGTTCAATGTATCCCAGACAACGTATTTCGCACAATTATTGCCGTCTCTTGGCTGCCCCACACTTCCGATATTGATGATATACTGACGATTTCTGTCAAGGCTGGTGATACTCTTAGTCAGCGGTGCGCGGGTAACAATTTGGCCGTTAAAGTCGATGATTTCAAGACGGTGTGTATGCCCCAAAAAACAGATTCTTTCTTTCATTTGCTTGAAAGTTAACAGTAGTTCATCTTCTGAAACTTGAAAAAGATATATGGATGCCGAATCAGGCGGGAAGCCGTGAACAAAACGACATTCATAACGAACCAAGAATGGTTCTAATCCGGAAATGAAATTTATGGATTCTTCAGATAGCAATTCGATTGTTTTTAATAAGGATTTCCGGGCAAGGGGGTTAAATAAAGATAGATATTTTCGATCGATCACGGCCAGTTCATGATTTCCCATAACCGTTGGGATATTATGATCATTGATCATGGCAACAATCTGCTCAGGCTCAGGACCGTAACCGATGTTGTCGCCCAGACAAATCGTATTGTCAATATTTGATTTCCCGATATCGATGAGAACCTGTTTGAATGCTTCCGGGTTAGCATGGATATCAGATATCACCGCCATTCTCATGACATAAATCCTATCATTTTTATGATATTTTATCAATAGGATATATTCGTCCTGCATTCGCGTCATTACATCGTTGATTCAACCCTATCGTTGTATAAACAACACATCAGATTATATGTCAAACGGCATGGAGAAAGGCTTAGCGTTGATTGCCGTAACCTTCATAAGATCGAACCGTTGCTTGAATCCAATGAAAATACCTTTTTTGCTGTGTTGTTTACCTTTCAGGAAAGCCGATGATACCGCATCTCTTGCGTTATCAAAGCCTTGCGGTAGCCGACTACAGCTGCGGCCTTGATGCCTTTCGCAGTTAAACGAAGATCCCGTTAACGGGGGGACCTGCGGTATCCTCGACTTTTGCAACGTTAGGGTCAAGTCCCATTGCCTGTCATTCAAAACTATACATATTCTATACATAATCTTTACATTGACATTTACATTATGCTATGTTAATCAGAAATATAGTAACCGTTCACAAGTTCACGGTTCCAGGTTGAAGACGCCTATTTTTTAAGAAGTCAAGAAAGTTAGAACCTGCGCGCCATCGCGAGCCTGGGGCTCGTTCAGGCGAGGCGGGCGGGCGTAAGAAGGCTGGAAAGTCTGAGAAAAGCCGACTTTCTGATCTTCCCACCCTCTGTCATATTTTATAACCCTTGAACCCTGAACCTTTGAACCCGTAATAGGGAGATTTGTTCCATGCAAACAGAACTCACTCCAAAACAGCAACGATTTTTCAACTATTTGGAGCGTGAAATTATTAGAACCGGGAAAGCGCCCAGCTTGCGGCAGTCGGCAGATGAGATGGGGGTGAGCCATGCAGCGATATCTCAGCTTATAACAGCGCTTGAGAAAAAAGAAATTCTCAAACGTGACGGCCGTTACAGCCGCACGATCCATCTGCTGAATCCCATCCGAAAAACAGCAGGCATCATGCGGTGGCGGGAAATACCCATTGTGGGTGAAATCGCTGCTGGATTACCGTTGTATGCCCAGCAGGAATGGGGTGGGAGCGTTGTGATTGATTCAACCTTGTACCGTGGTCCAAACTTGTTTGCGCTTTGGGTAAAAGGCGAATCGATGAGGGATGCCGCTATTTTGGATGGAGACCTGGTGATTTGTGAGCCGCGTCAGTTTGCCGAAGATGGTGAAATCGTTGTGGCCCTTATCAATCAAGAAGAAGCGACGGTCAAGCGTTTTTTTCGCAGAAAAAGATATATTGAACTACGTCCTGAAAACCCTGCTTATAAGCCGGTCAGGTATGATTTCAATGAAATCCTGGTCCAGGGGAAAGTTATCGGTGTTCAGAGAGGACCGGAGGGTGTCGATAAAGTTTAGGCCATATTGAAACC
>PKTV01000231.1 GCA_002868985.1 Desulfobacteraceae bacterium
ACCTTCCCGCCGGTCAAAGATGCCGCTTTCGGTAAGGCGGGCAAGAATACATTTATTTCGGCCTGCTGCTTCAAAATCTTTTTAGCGATATTGGAGTGCGACCCTTGAATTATTTATTATACACTCAACTACTTAACTACTAAATCATTTTTCAATAGTCAATTCAAAGATTCAATCAGCTTCCACACCCGAACGATCTCGCTGGCACCCCAGGCCTGGGCATCGCAGCCCCGTGATTGATGTGGAAAATCTCCGTCCAGAATTTCCGGCACATGACCGATGCAACCTTTGGAAACGAGTCCGGCACTGCTTGCCAGCCAGTCAAGTGCCGTCTTTTTCCCTTTATCACCATAGGCTTTTATCCACGCTTCACAATAACTGGGAAACATCCATGTCCAGGCCGTACCGTTATGATAGGCCGGCTTCCGCATTGTATCTTCATCTCCGGTATATTCTCCCTGGTATGGATAACCTGGATCATTCATCGTTTTTCCATGATGCTCTATAATTAGAGGACGTCGAACAGGACGGTCGGCAAGACTCCGTATGGCACCGGGTATCAAAAGTTCCTCGCATGCTGCGACGACCTTTCGGCAAACATCCACGTCGGATACAGCACCAAGGGTAACGGCAAGAAGCTGATTCGGTCTCAATGCATCGTCGGGCTCCGCCTGACTGGCCGGCACTCCTGGCCCGGCATGGAGACAATCGGCCAGATGCGCTTCATTTTTGAGAATATAAAGCTTTAGAATCGAAGACTGAACTTGATTTGCTTTCCGTTCCCAATCGCCGTTATCCCCCGAAGAATCGATGCGGGCCAAAAAAGAGAGTGTCGCATACCACAGTGCCTGTATTTCGATGGGGTAGCCTTCTCGTGGCGTGCCTGCCGGGAAGTTGGTATCCATCCAGGTAAAATGGGATGGGCTGAAAATAAGACCCGATTCTGGATCCATCCGAATGCCGTTGGATGTGCCGTTCATGTAAGCATGGCCGATGGAAAAGAGCGTCTGGCGGATGGTTCGATTGCCACATTGCATATCAAGGAAAGCATCGCTCCCCTCAAAGTTTAAAAAATCATCACAAGCAACACAATACCAAAGAGGAGCGTCGGAAGTGTCCCTGTTTCGCGCATTTTCTCCCTGAATCATGTTGGGGATCGTTCCGTCGGTTTCATATTGGCCAAACAGTTCTATTATATCCCGAGCCTCATCGGTTTTCCCTGCTGCTATCAACCCTCGAACAAAGATCAGGGCATCTCGCCCCCAGTCGAGGAACCATGGATATCCGGCAATAACCGTATGCAATGCACCTCGATTCACCGTATAGTGATCCATCGCTTTTTCCAGTACATCCATTGGTGCTAATACTCTGTTTTTTTCAAAGTTAAACGACTCACTGTCTTTTATCGATGGCATGATGATCTCGGGATCGGGTGTTTTTTCCTCCCCAACTCGTACATTCAATGCCACAGATCCATCGCCGGTCAGGAACGTCTGAAAATAACCCGGACTAAAGAGGTCCGAATCCGGGTCAAGACCTCGCTCAGCCTCTTTGGGTCTGTGAACCATGTATTGCCACTCAGGCTCCCACACAAAGTCACCGTCAGAAATACCCATATTCAGTTGATGCTTCTGATCCGGGGAAAAATTGAAGCCATCCGGCTTTGAATCGATAGCATTCTGCCAAATGTGTTCAGGCCCCTGGTAGGCTTTGATGGTATCATGAAAGTTCCGGTTTTCAATATCAGGCCGTAAGATGAGGCGAACCGGTTCGCGGTCAGGCAGCCGTCCATTTCGGCCTTTGGCCGGATCTCGGTTAAACATCATTCGCAAACAATTCTCTCCGGATATCATCTCCACATAAACGGACAAAAATACATGTTGCCCCTGCCCTGTGGGCACCTGAAATCGCCATATCCCTTTTGAGTCCGAGTTAAAATAAAAGGAAACAAAACAATCATCGCAGATCTCTTGTGAATATTCCTGAAACACCAGCCATGCGCGACATCGAGCGAACATGATCCAGCGATCTTCGGGAATTTCGCAATCTATATTTGCCGCCAATAAGGCATCGTAACGGCTTGAAAGCTCACCCCAGGAAACAAAGGCCCTGAGCATACCGCCCCGACCGTTGGTCCCAAGCATAAGGAGAGAGCGGTCTGAAAGATCCGCCCGGTCAAAAATTCCTTTTACAGTTGCATCTTTCGCCCTGGGAAGGAAAAAAAGTGGCCCATTAACATGTTGGGTTTCTCCTGGTGTGTAAACCGATATCTTCAGAGTGCAAGAAGGATGCGTTTCTGTAGGATGCATAGGGGAAAAGAGGGCAAAAAACGACCCGTCCGAGCACGGCAAACTCTTTTCTTGGGCAAGGCACCGGTCCTTGTCCATAATCCGGGCACGAAAAGAAGTATCTGCACGGACCATCAAGAAATGATTCGGCGGAATCATGACCTCTCGTCGGGTGTCCCTGGGCCACTGCCATGTGATAATCCTTGATTCATCACTGAAAGGGTTAAGGCTGCGACAAAACTCAACGGGATTTTCCGTAAACTTTTGCGCCATTTCATCCGGATCAAGGGGTTCCAAATCCTTGACACCTTTGTAGAATCGAAAGATGTCCAGGGTCTTGGCGCGCAGCCGCTGTTTCTTTATCCTCTCCGGATAAAGCAAGGCACAAGATTCTGCTTCGAGGATAGGATTCATGTCAAGAGGGTCATCGGTAAGACAAAGGACCTCTCCGGGATCGAGGAGATGGGAAAACTGCTCATGAGATTCGGTAACCGTCACCATCTCTCCGGAAATCAGGTCCATCAAAGACAATTCTGACATGCCTGTCTTTTGAGGATCCCAGGTCCCCAGAGTCTCTTTCTTATCATCCAGATTTGCCAAAACAATGAGCTTTTTTTCCGATGGCAGGTGATGCCTTACAAGGGCCAAATGATTCCCTTCTCCTTTTTGAGCCATTTTCAGTTCTGTTTGATCATGAAAAGCCGGATGCAGTTTGAGGATAGTGTTGAGACGTCGGATGTGTTTTACCTGGTTCGTCTTTGAACCCCAGTTTAATGAAGAAGCCCCATGGACATTGATCTTTTCGGTGGCATACCATTCCACACCATTGGCAAATCCGAAACCGCCTTGGGAACTGCAAAGGGCACACAGGGCGGTGCGCATACGGGCATAAATTTCGGACCGTTCAGCCAGACGCAGGTTGTCGTGGGTCTCGGCAAAATGGACGGCAATCCCGTCACTGGCGGATATCTCGTTGGCTCCCGGCAGATACGCTTCGATCTGGTTGCGGTCATAGTTCTGAAACAACTCAGAATAGGCCCAGTTGAAATTGGCCCTGTTCAAAATGTCGCGGGACACTGAAATTTTTCCGCCAAGTCCCTCTAAGACAAAAATGGTGTCCGGATACTGCTCCCTGACCCTGGCGACAATATACCGCCATGCAGAAACCGGTATCATGTATCCTGCATCGCAGCGAAATCCGTCCACACCCCGGCGACACCAGGTAATAAAAACATCTGCCATATATTCCCACAGATCCTTTTTAGTATAATCGAGCCGCGTAAGGTCCGCCCACACGACTCCCCAGGCGCCCGGAACTTCGATTTTACCGTCAGAGTCCCGGACCAGCCACTGCGGGTGGGTTTCATGGAGACCGGCGGCCCAACCGGTGTGGTTGATGGCGATGTCGATAAAAATCGAAGCCTGACGCTCATGGATGGCATCCACCAGTTCGATGAATTGCTCAAGGGGTGTGGCCCGTGAATCGAACTCGGCCAATGCCGAATCAACGGCTGTAAAACTAAGGGCCGCATACGGGCTGCCAAAGCGTCCCATCCGGGCATAGGTGGTGGGCGTGGGATGGATCGGTAGCAACTGGATAACCCTGCACCCCAGCTCACCGATGATAAAATCCAACTCTTTTATCAAATCACGAAAGGTTCCTGACGGCGGAATAACAGTATATCCATTTTTGTCCAGACCTTGGATCAAATCATCATCTACATCCTGAAAAAAATTACCGCTTTTGTTTGGTCCGAACTGTCGAACAAACGCATTGTAAATGATATTGGAGCAGCAGGTGTCTGCCGGCTCAACATTGACAACGACATTCGGCCCTTCCGGCCATACCGGTCGTGTTTCTCCTTTGGGTAAAAAGAAAC
>PKTV01000487.1 GCA_002868985.1 Desulfobacteraceae bacterium
AAGTTCACGAATGCAGCTCAGACAGTAGGCATGGGCCTGCTTTTCTGTCTCAGCATTTTTTTCTCTTTGGTGAAAGTCTTCTTGGCTTGCCAGACGAAACACTTTTTTGAGAGGCTTTCCCAACTTGTTCGCCTCAGATTGGTCGTATGGCACCGGAGGGACCACCACCATACCTAATCCGAGTCCTTGCTCAGTTTCAACGATCACATAATCTCCTCGATTAAGGACAAATGCACCGCTATCAAAATCATAAACTTTTCCAGCAGGTTTGAATCTTATTCCAACGACTTTTTTCATATATTTAATTTTTACGAATTGTTAAATAACGTTTCGCACCCTGCAACTTGTGACTCACACCTCAATTGATGTTACACTTTTGCAAGACGCATAATCAACACTTCCAACGTGAGTCGCAAATTGGTGTTGGCCTGAATATTTTTCTGTGCCAATTGAATATCGTCTATTTTTGAAAGAAGTGACGCAACGGCCATTTTTTTGGAATTTTGTTGAATTTTTTCTCTCAAATCTTTGTTCATGATTTGTGCTGGATGAAATTTACAGACAACAAGATCTCTGAACCAGGATTTCATCACCTCCAAAGAGTCGGCAAGGGCACCTTTATTTTTTGATAGATTTTCTGCAAATGCCAAGCGCGAAGGGATAGACATTAAAGATAACGATTCGAGGCTGTTTAGCAGCCAGGCCCTTCGCTGGATCCAGTTTATTTTACCTATGTGGCGCATCATGGAAAGGGCCTTGGAAATACTGCCGTTTGCCATGGTCGCAACTATCTTGGCATCATCGTGACTGGCGCCTTGTTTTTCGACGAGCAACGCCTCAATGTGATTGTGGGGAATCGGGCTAAATCTAATATGCTGGCAGCGTGAAACGATCGTGGGAAGAAGATCAGATGTATGCACGGCAGTAAGTATCAGAACAGTTCGATCCGGAGGTTCCTCCAACATCTTTAATAGGGCATTACCTGCTGCAGGATTCATCGCCTGAGCATCGCTTATAATGACCACACGCAATCTTGCCTCATATGGTTTCATGGTGAGGGTATTACAAAGATTACGTATTTGATTAATCCTGATAAAATTACCCGTCGGTTCTACCAGGATAATATCCGGGTGATTATCGGACTTGATTTTACTGCATGATTTGCAACATCCACAAATTCCTCTTTTTGTTGTTATTTTCTGAATCGTGCTACGGTTAGCTCGAATTTTTTTCTCTTTAGGAAGATTTTCATCCCCATGACCCATACAGTTACTCGCCATAGCAGTCGCCATGGCTGTAGTTTTTTTGCCCACACCTTCAATTCCGAGAAAAAGAAGGGCATGAGGTATGGTCTCATTTCGAAGAAGCGTCTTCAAAAGTCGAATCGGTTTTTCTTGACCCAATATCGACTCAAAACCAAACATCGATTGAAAACCAGTCACAAATTTAACTATCTACACGTTCTTTTAATTCTTTTCCGGATTTGAAAAATGGGAGTTTTTTTGGTTTAATCTGAACCTTTCCCCCGGTTTTAGGATTTCTACCGGTATAGCTTTTATAGTTTTTAACAAAAAAACTGCACAAGCCCCGAATCTCAACACGTTCACCTTTTACCATGGCATCTGCCATGTTATCGAAAAAGATCTGGACCACTTTTGCCGCCTCTGCTTTAGAAATGTTTGCTTCGTTTTTCAAAGCGGAGATTAGCTCCAACTTGTTCATATATCCTCCTTCTTACAATATCTGGCGATAATTTGATTCACTCAAATTTTATGTGCTGATCCCAATGAAACTGGATCCGCACCTTAACAATTTGAATGTGTTCTTTTTACAGCAAAATCTTTAAATGTCAAAACCCAAATTTCAATTCAATTAAAAAACCCAATGCCAAACAAACCGTATGACGATTTTATGAAACTCCCGCGGGGAAAACTTAGCAGGAAATTAAAACTATATAAAATGCAAACCTGCAGTAAGTCAAGTGGTTATGATAATATTCCCGGTAGTATCTCAATATCCTCTTCACTCACGTCCACCCCTGCATACTGTCCAAGTGCTTCGATGTCAACGATCACACGTCCTTTTCCCCTGTATCGAGCAAACGTACCGATGACCCCGGCAAATGGTCCATGAACGACGATAACCCTATCCCCTTTTCTAAAAAAGGTGCCTGTGGTAACCGTATTATCCCCTTTAACCATAATTTTTAATGAGTCTATGGCATCTGAAGGAACAGAAACTGGGCCTTCTTTGTTGCCGATGAAGCGAACAACCCCGACTGTTTTAACAATTTCAAGGTGTTTGACCGGTTCCAGATTGGTTTTCACAAACAGGTATCCAGGAAAAAGTGGAACCCTGATCATCACTTTCCGGTCACGACGTCTGCTTCTGACCTGAATTTTGGGCAGAAAAACCTCAATGGATTTTTTGGCCAGACCTTCGTTGACCACATTTTCGAACCTGCTTTTTGTGTGAAGGACATACCATGAATCATTAAGTTCTATAAGTGTCATTTTATCTTTTTGTTCAAGTTTCGTATTTATAATTTTCAGCACAGCAGATGCAGCGCTGCCGGCCGGAAAAATTTAATTCAGCCCGCGACTTCAAAGGCTTTTTAGCTATATTTCGGTGCAAAACTAAAATTGCCAATATATTCTCTTTAAATGAATAAGTCCAGTTTGATTTTATTTTATCCAATCCCTCCAATCCCAAAAAGTCTGATCATAAATTTAACCCCTAAATCATCTCCTTCTTTAGTGAGATTGAAATCAAATGACCAGCACTGGGTTTCGTATAAAAATCCGAAGCCGTATTTTAAGTCTTTGCTATCAAAAATGTTGCGCTCATACTCTCCACGTATTGAGAGCCTGTCTGATATCTTTACACCAAGATTGGTGTAGAGGGTCTCACTGGTATCCCGTTGATACCGATAATCAACCGACAAATTGTCCCCACGCATATCCCAAAACGTTGCGGCAACATTTCGTGACCGAAAGTTGCTGTCATAATGTGACCAGTCAGCATCCGCTTTTATTGAAAAATATCTTACAGGATAAAGTTCAAGCTCACCGTGTATCGGGGAAAACGGTTCCGGATCATCCTCCTTTTCCTTGTTGATGTCGTAATTCTGTTCCAGTTTGAACCGTAAGAACTCATTGTAATTATGCATTGGCGGTTCATAACTGTTATCATTGACCGGTTTATCCGAAGGGTGGCCCTTATTTTCCCTTGTATTTTTTTTCGACTTCGATGTTAATGTGTTTGTGAGCGAATATGTAATCAGGTTTGTCCTGGCAATCCGATCGGTGCCATCTAAAGAGGGCAATTCAGACTGATCCTTTTCAGGTATGTAATCGTAGATGATTTGAGGCCTTACGGTATGTTTGATCCGTTCAACACGTTTTCCCTCTATATTGAACACATGATAGACTTCAGAAAGAAGATCGACCTTTATATCATACATTTCCCTGGTAAGTGTTTTTTTATCCGAAGAACTATACTCTTCCTTGTCAAAATGCCAAACCGTCTCTCGGAGGCCCACAGAGGGTTCAATGGTAAAATATCCTCTGAAACTGTATGGCAGATATAATCTGGGATAAATATCCATCCGATGATTTCGTGGACCGTCTTCACTGTAAAAATACGTGTACTCAGAAGCCAGATCAAAATAAAACGGCGATGTTGAAATGTTTTGTTTTGAACCGTTAAAGGTGATCACCGGCAGCCGCTGCAAGGTTGTATCCGTCTCTTCCTGGCGACGCTTTATGATGTCATCGTACCATCGCAACTCGGCATTGAGGCTGTAAAGAGGCCAGTTTCTGTTAACATTGAATCTGTTGAGTCGTACGGGATCATCATATGCATCAAAACCTCTTCCGAATTCTTTGACAAAATACTCATCGGTTTCAGTAAATCCCGTGTATCCATCTTTGAATTCATGAAGGTAATCCTGATCGCTTAAATAGTCTATGTCAAGCCTTGCGAAGAACCCGTGAGACAACGCCTGATCTTGTTTCATCCTGAACCAGTAACGGTCGGAATTGGGACGTAAAACACCGTCACCTGCGTATCCCCATTTTTCTGAACCTGGAGAGCCGTCATCCACCTGCCTGTCATCTAAAAAATCAACCATCAGGGTCCCTTTGGATTGTTCATCCAAAATATA
>PKTV01000058.1 GCA_002868985.1 Desulfobacteraceae bacterium
AATGGGACTCGAATGGATGCTGAGCATGGCAATTTTCAATCCTGTTCGACGCCACTTCATTTGATTCTTCTCACCTCTTATCGCATTAATTGAGGGGTCGGGGAGTTTCGTTTGTAAAATGTATTTGTCAGCGGAATGGATAATCTTTTTTGAAAAGCGTGTACTGTTTGAGTGGTTTAGGGATCGTTAGAAATAACAGACGCATGCCGAAATATTTCACGAATAGAAGTTGGTTGTTTAAAGACGAACTTATTGTTATTATATCGAAACCTGTTATTTCTTTACGATCCTTTAACCACGAGTTTACACGCTTTTCAAAAAAGATTATCCATGGAGCGATTCGACAAATCAAAACACCCCGATCCCTGATTTATCCTTCAAGATCTATTTTCAAATGATACAACGGCACCGGTGTACTCCCCAGACGTTTTTTATACCCTTCATCACCCTTTAATAGATCGTATCGAAGCTTTCCCTGGTCAATACTGTTTCTGATACTATACACCTTGCTGAGAAACCCGGGACTCAGATTGCTAAATTGAGGATTATATCCATTGTTATACAGAAAAATCGTATCATTGTAATCAAAGCACATAACACCTGCAGCCGGCACCTGATCAATGTCTAAAAAAGACATTCTTAAAAACCCTCGCTGCGCCATTCTTTGGGCCAACAAGAGAAAAAAAGATACCATTTGGTCGGTTAAAAATTCGGACTTGTCCGGTCGGCTGGCTTTAAACATAGAAAAAAAGGTGTCCATATTTTCTGAAATTTCATCCGGTCGTTTAATGACACGAAAACGGATTTCACCCGTCTCGTTTAGGCGTCTTAATTTGCGGCGAATTTCGTGGCGCTGCTTACCTGCAAGCATTTGGAGATATGATTCCCAGGTGCTCGGTAATATTATTTCATAGCTATACGCCACTTGATCGTAAACAACAGCATATCCCATTTGTTTTGCCAGATTCGGCAATTGGGTTAGCGATATGGAATCGGGTCTTAACGTTCTCAATTGAAGAGACCGTATCCCCTTTTTTTCCAGGTGGGTTAGAATTGCCTTGAAGAATTCAAGGTGATGATTTGACGCTACGATCATGTCCTGGTAATCGCACACATTTTCTCCACCAATGAACCGCGCTGTTTTCTCTTGTATACGCAAAGGGGCAAGGCCAATTAATTTCCCTTGACGATATCCCGCCAGAATTTCAGGGTCGTGATTGTCGCCAAAAGTATCCCACCAGGTTTTCAGCCACAGCGGAAGAACAAACAAACAGTTCCAATCAAGATTGAATTTATTGTTTAGAAAAATAGACTCTAAACGCTCAAAAGGCTCTGTTTTGATTTCTATTCTTTGTTTATTCAGGCTCATCGACATTTATAAATGAATTCAGGTTAAACCTAAGCTGAGCGATTTTCAAGTTTGCCGCAGATAAGCAAGTTGAGCATAGCGAAATCCCGCTCCGCGGGGAAAGATGTTGTTTCGCTATAGTCGTCTATGCGGAATGGCATCTGACGCAGTAGATGCGGTGAAATTGGAAATCCCGTAGGGTTTCAAATTATTGAAATTCAAAATATCAGAATACCTTAAAAATATTGTTAAATTAACCATTTCAAGAATTTGGAACGCTCATCTTAGGTTAAGTTTGCTTTTCAGGTATAACGACCATTTGTCCGGATCTTGCTGACTCGGCCAATGCATCCAGTACCCGCATGTTTTGTATACTGTCGTGAATTTGTACCAAAGGTGACGACCCATGGATTAAAACGTCTGAAAAATGTTCAACCATCAACCGATACTCGTCGGCACCCGGAATAACTATTTGTCTACCGATTTCCTCATGTCTGCCTCGATGAAGGTAAGTCGCGTCTTTTTCCCATGGAATAAAGGCATTGTGTGGAAGTTCAATGGAACCGTCTTCACCGACGATGGTATATGTTTGCTGCAGTGAACTAATAAAGCTGGCTTCAACAGTTGCCAGGCCGCCGTTTCGAAAGTGCAAAACACCCACCCTGTGTATATCTACACCTTCGGAGTTAAAATGTGCAGTGGATTGAACGCTTTCAGGATCTTCTCCCATCATCCATCGTGCAACGCTGACGCCATAGCATCCCACATCTAAAAGCGCACCGCCCCCCCTTTTTTTCAGACGGGCGTTCTCTTGTTTCTTTAAAATATGTTCTTCCATATGGAAACAAAACGAAGCTCGAACCAGTCGCGGTACTCCGATTTTGCCCTGGGAAACCATTTGGTGGATGGTCCTGCTGCGCGGATGAAACCGGTACATGAGTGCTTCCATGAGATGTAAGCCCTTTTTCGATGCAACCTCTGCCATTTCCATAGCCTCGGCAGTATTACAGGCCAAGGGTTTTTCACATAAAACATGCTTTCCAGCCTCTAAAGCTCTGATCGTCCATTCCCTGTGAAGGTGATTGGGAAGGGGAATGTAAACAATGTCGACCTGTTTATCTTCAATAACGGATTCATATTGTGAGTATAATTGGGTGATGTCATATTTTTTTGCTAATGTTTCGGCTTTTTTAAAATTTCGAGATGCCAGGGCATGAACGCGGCCGTTTGCGGAGCTGAAGATGGCCGGAATCACACATTTTCTGGCAATAGTGGCGTTACCTAAAATTCCCCATTTTATGCTAAAATTCATCGAATCGCTCCACAGTACCGCCTTTTGATGCACTCAAAGCTGCTGTTTCTAAGATGGAAACGACTTTTGCAGAGTCCTTTAAAGATGAAACCAATGGTTCGCCGGTCAGCAGATGATCTGCAAGATTATTATAAAATGCGTAGTCCTTTCGTTCGGGTATGGCCATCTTTTGCTCTAAGATTTGTCCTGAAGCATGACGCTGAAAAAGGGTCAAATCCGGAATCATCTCCGTTGCCGGAATGTTTTGTTGGTGAAAATAAAGGAGCGGATCGATATGATACGTGGCCACATCTTTAAAGTGTCCGATGATTGCCCCTTTGGTGCCTAAAAGGTACCACTTGGGCTTGCGAACGGCAGCAATATCTGAATGAATAAATTCAGCCTCCTTACCCCCTTCAAATTTAATCCATATCCTTTCCTGGTCGGCATTGGTTACATCATGCCATACCCTTTTGTGACGAAAGGCAGTGACAGATGTCGGATGGTCAGGGATAAGATCAACAATCCAGTCCAAATAATGTGCGCCCCAGTCATAGGCGATGCCTCCGGATATTTCTTCGTGAGAATGCCAGTATCCGCAAGGGTGCGAGAACCCGCCGACAAACGTTTCCATATAGAAAAGATCGCCAATCAGATCTTCATTCAATGCACGTTTGATCGCCGTAAAATCAGGGTCAAAGCGCCGGTTCTGGTGGCAGCTTAAATGGACCTTCATTTTTTCAGCCATTTTCAACATCCGGTCTGTTTCGCTGCGATTGAGCGCCAAAGGTTTTTCGCAGACCACATGCTTTTCATTCGTCATCATCTGAAGGGATAATTTGGCATGACTGTTGGGTGGTGTGGCGATAATGACCAAATCTACGTCGTCATCGTTGGCTAATTTTTTGGCATTTGAATATACTTTTGCCTCGGGGAATCGATGCTTTGCCACCTTCAAGCGCTGGGGATTTAAGTCACAAAAGGCGTGGAGTTTAAATCCGCTAGTCGTGTTAACGCCGTTTCCATGAAGCTCTCCTACCGAAGGAGCGTACCCCAATATTCCGACATTTAGGTTCTCAGCAGTCACGGGTTGTCCTGAAAGTTTTCGTAATAACCGATAGATGATCCGTTTTAAATCAGAATTTTCAAAGTCTTGAAGGGTTGTGCATGCCACCCGACCGGCGTCGACTTTACGGTACACCAATACCGGACTGTGCTGGTAATGCCAGTCAGCATACAATAGTGTCGTTACATCTTCGCTGAGGACCTGAAGAGGATGATATCGTCCTTTCACATAAATGGCATCGGGCAATCGGTCCGCCATCGGCTCATTTATATCTTGAAACAGGACCCGTATTTCCGATTCCAGGCCAATAGGACCGGACGATACACCGAAAAGTTTAGATATGGGCAATTCTAACAGGCTGACCACTCCCAGCCATCCACCCCCTGATCGAACAAATTGTTCTAATTTTTTAGGGGCCGGATTGTAGGCTGATGCAGGCTCAGTAATAACGACCTGAA
>PKTV01000311.1 GCA_002868985.1 Desulfobacteraceae bacterium
AAACCTTCAATCTATAATGTTTGCAGACCACTTGTGATTGGAGATTTCCAAATTTTGGACGCTGTGAAAAAATGTGTTCGAAGCAAACTTCACATTAAATCTGTTATAGATCCTGATGAGGGCATCTATAAAATCGGATCTATCGACTTGCTGAATCTTTCAGAAATCGTTCCGGATAAAGTGTTATGGGGCAACCCCACGATTGAAACAGGGAGGGCAATGATACGCTATATCAAGGCTGCCTCTGATTTGGCAACCAAAGGGCGTATCGCAGCAATGGTCACCTGCCCCATAAACAAAATGGCGATGCAGATTGCCGGATATCATTATAACGGACACACCGAACTTTTGGCTGAACGAACACGATCTGAAAATTTTGCGATGATGCTTGCCGGGAACAGGCTTCGTGTCGTCCTTGTAACCATCCATGTTCCGTTAAAGGAAGTTCCCTCATTACTTTCAGAACAAAAAGTATTGCTGACTATAAAATTAACATGGCAAACGCTCCATGAACGGTTTGGTTTAAAAACACCCCGTATTGCTGTCGCCGGGCTGAATCCTCATGCCGGTGAAGGTGGAATGTTTGGAAACGAGGAAAAAACGATTATCACCCCGGCAATTTATGATGCCGGGAACCAAGGGTTTGATGTGACCGGCCCACTACCGCCCGATACTGTATTTTATCAAGCAGCAAATGGGCGATATGATGCTGTCGTCTCCATGTATCACGACCAGGGCCTGATCCCGTTTAAGCTCATACACTTCAACGATGGTGTCAATATTACCATAGGGCTTCCAATCATCAGAACATCCGTTGATCACGGCACAGCCTATGATATTGCCGGAACAGGGACTGCTGATCCGGGAAGTTTGGTCGCGGCCATAACCATGGCGGCCCAACAGGCGGTTTACGCAAAAGACAAGCAGTAAAAATAAAGGAACTAGGAATTAGATAACCGCAAATGGACGTCAATGAATATAAATATTTTTATTAGTGTTTATTTGTGGTTTCCCTTATCCTCTTTCCTCTTTTCTCTTTCCTATTTCTGTCTTAAAGGTTTTGGTCATTGAATATTGGAATTTGAGATTTATTTGTAATTTGGTGCTTGGAATTTGTGATTTTAGATACAAAACTCAAAGGCAGAGCCATTTATCTCTGACCTCTGCAATGCCCATAGGACAAAGTTTTTAGTTATGAAGACTGAAAAAATAATCATACGCGGTGCGAGACATCATAACTTAAAAAACATTGATGTTGAATTGCCCCGGAACAAACTCATCGTGGTTACCGGCCTTTCAGGATCTGGCAAGTCAACACTTGCATTTGACACCCTGTATGCTGAAGGTCAGCGAAGGTACGTTGAATCCCTGTCCGCTTACGCTCGCCAGTTCCTCGAACGTATGGAAAAACCCGATGTGGACACCATCGAAGGACTGTCACCGGCAATTGCAATTGAACAAAAAACCGCCAGTCACAATCCCCGATCAACTGTAGGAACGGTGACGGAAATTTATGATTATCTCCGCCTCCTCTTTGCAAGAACCGGCACGCCTCATTGTTATCTGTGTGGAAAACCGATTACCGCTCAAACACTCGATCAGATTGTTGACCAGGTTATGTCACTGAACGAAGGCACCAGGATTATGATTCTGGCGCCCCTTGTCTCAGGTCAGAAAGGCTCACACGATAAGCTTTTTAAACGGCTTAAAAAAGAAGGCTTCGCCCGGGTTCGTGTCAATGGGAAAACTCTGGAAATTGAAGCGGTCGGCAAGTTGGACAAGAACAAAAAGCATACCATCGACGTGGTGGTGGACCGGTTAATTGTAAAAGAAAAAATCCGTAATCGACTTGCGGATTCCATAGAACTTGCAATGTCCCTTTCAAACGGCCTCATTACGGTGGATATTCCTGATGAAGAGCCGATTTTATTTAGCGAAAAATCAGCGTGTATCACCTGTGAAATAAGCTATCCGGATTTCACACCGGCAAGTTTTTCTTTCAACTCTCCCCAGGGCGCCTGTCCAAAATGTGACGGCTTGGGTTCAATAACTGAATTTGACCCTGGCCTGATCATTCCAAATCACGAACTCTCTTTGAGACAAGGAGCAGTTGCTTTGTGGGCCAACAGAAACACCGTCCATTTTATTGAATTTTTAGATGCACTGACTTCACACTATGGTGTCGATATTTATACCCCTTACAAAGATCTTCCGGATCTATTTACAAGGGCCCTTTTATATGGCTCAGGAACTGAACGAATACCATTCTATTTTGAAAGAAACAATCGTCGGTTTACCTATAAAAAACCATTTGAAGGTATTATTCCGAAGCTTAAACGACGATACCTGGAAACAGAATCCTACCAGTCCAGAGAAGAGATTAAGCAGTACATGAACTTTCGGTCCTGCCCCGAATGCCATGGCGCCAAATTAAACAAGGCCAGCAGGTCTGTTCGGGTGGGGGATCTCAATATTTTCGAGATAACTCAATTTTCAGTAATAACTGCCCGCACTTTTTTTCAAGAACTAAAACTGACCGGCAAAAAAAAGATTATTGCAGAAAGAATTCTAAAAGAAATCAATGAACGGCTCGGTTTTTTAGAAAATGTCGGACTTGGCTACCTTACCATCGACAGATCAGCATCTACGCTTTCCGGTGGGGAAAGCCAGCGAATACGTCTTGCGACACAAATTGGCTCGAAGCTGACCGGCGTTCTTTATGTTCTTGATGAACCGAGCATCGGTCTGCACCAGAGAGACAACCGGCGTCTTCGCGAAACCCTCTTTCAAATGCGCGATCTCGGTAATACCGTTCTTGTGGTTGAGCACGATGAAGAAACCATACGTGCTTCGGATCATGTTGTCGATATGGGACCCGGAGCAGGAATAAACGGTGGGCATGTTGTTTTTTCCGGCCAACCCAATGAACTTTTAAAAGAGGAAAAATCATTGACCGGACAGTACCTTTCAGGCCGAAAAAGTGTCCCGGTACCCCTTAAGCGAAGATCCGGTCACCCTAAAAAAATAATTATCCAAGACGCATCTCAAAATAACCTAAAAAATATCGATGTAGAATTCCCTTTGGGATGCTTTATCTGCGTCACCGGTGTATCCGGCTCCGGAAAATCGACACTTGTTCTGGAAACCCTCTATCGTGCCATGGCCCAGAGACTTTATCATGCCAGGATGCCTGCAGGTAAATTCGACAGTATATTGGGCATTGAGCATATTGATAAAGTCATCCACATCGACCAGTCACCCATTGGCAGAACGCCCCGTTCCAATCCTGGAACATACACCGGTGTTTTTACGTATATCAGAGAACTTTTTTCCAGGACACCTGAAGCACGATTGAGAGGTTATAAACCCGGAAGATTCAGTTTTAACGTTAAGGGAGGACGATGTGAAGCCTGTCGCGGGGATGGTATTATCAAAATAGAAATGCATTTTCTACCGGATGTTTATGTGACCTGTGATGTTTGCCACGGAAAAAGATACAACCGAGAGACCCTTGAAATTAAATATAAAGGGAAAAACATTGCAGACATACTTGGCATGACCGTCAATCAGTCCTTCAGGTTTTTTAATAGAGTTAGCAATATCGAAAACAAATGACAAAGCCTGATCGATGTCGGCATTGGATATATTCATATCGGTCAGCCGGCGACAACGCTATCCGGCGGGGAAGCCCAACGGATCAAACTGTCTCGAGAACTTGGGAAAAAAGCGACGGGAAGAACCGTTTATATCCTTGATGAACCGACAACAGGACTCCATACGGATGACATTCGCAAACTGCTTGATGTGTTATCAAGACTTGTGGACGGAGGGAATACGGTCATTGTGATCGAACACAATCTGGATGTCATTAAAACCTCGGATCATATCATCGATCTCGGGCCTGAAGGTGGCGATGAAGGAGGAAATGTCGTCGGAATCGGGACACCGGAAGAGATCGTAAAGGTAAATGGTTCTTATACCGGGGAGTTTTTAAAAAAGGTTTTAGTGCCTAAATATTAAGTGTGAAATGCCTAAAGTGATCTAAAGTGCCTAAAGTAAAGGAATACAACCAATTTGTATAAAAGCCGGAGCGTAGCGACTCCTTAACTTTAGCTCACTTCAAACTTTAGCTCACTTGTAACTTTTCTGGCTT
>PKTV01000203.1 GCA_002868985.1 Desulfobacteraceae bacterium
AGATAGCATATATCTGTATTCGGGAAAGACTTTCCGTTGGTCAGCCGATAGACGCGCATCCATGTGATACTCAGAAGTTTGTTCGACTCATCTTTCCTGAAAGGCACATTATTTTCAGACATGCAAGCCACCATACAACTGCCGCACCCGGTGCATTTATCCAGATCGATGACCATCCCAAATTTCTGGGCTTTGTTGTGTTTCATTAGGACCTCTTTGGATTGACGATGATCAATTGAATAATGAAGCAGAAAATCTTCAGCGTTCAATGGTCAATCTTTAACAATCAATATATTTAGACGTTACTCAGTTTAGCCCTGATTCCCCACGCAGCATCCATGCCTGAGTCAGGGTCTTCCACCGTCCCGATAAGCGTATTAAAATTTACCCCTTTACCCGCCAGATAGTCATCATAGGCAGTATGTCCCAATCCTCTCGGCAATGCAATAATGCCGGGCATAATGCCCTCAAAGAAGTGAATCTTGACTTCTGCTTTTCCTTTCGGCGTACTTAACAGGATCCGCTGTCCCTCATGAATTCCGGCAGATCTAGCCGTTTTTGGGTTAATCTCAACAAAAACATGCTTACCTTTAAGAACAGTATCTTCAACTGTCTTGATGGCAAATGGCGGATCTCCGATATAACTGTTGGCCAGTCTGATAGTATCATAGGGGATGAGTACAAGGGGATAAAGCCTCTCGTCACCTTCAATACTGACCGGCTTAAATTGCGGCATCGAGCCGGTATCCGGGTTGACAAACTCAAATTTACCGGAAACTGTATCAAACGGCGATTCTAAGGTCGGACTCATCAACTCCGTGTCTGACCAAAATCCCTTTTCAACCAACGTTTCCCATTTGTCATTCAGGGTCTCTTTTAGACAGGAATAATAGTTGTCCCAGGGAAAAGCATCTGCGACACTTCCGCCCAACCCCTTTGCCATTTGGATGATGACATCACCGACATGTCTGGTATTAAATTGAGGCTCAACCACGGGCTTTGCGAGGCCGATAACCGGTTGAATCAGGCCGACCGGTGCCGGAACATCTTCATAGCGTTCGAGAAAAACGTGGTTCGGAAGAATAAGATCGGCATGTTGAGCGGTTTCATCCATATAAGAAGAAAAACTGACCACAAACGGAATTTTATCAAAGGCTTTTTCGGTAAGCTTTGTATCAGGAAGTGTATATAGAGGATTTGCACCAGAGACAAAGAGTGCCTGCAGCGGGGACTGTTCTCCTGAATTGACGGCTTCTGGAAGACGGTTCATCAGATACCTGGAAAACAGATATTTTTTGCTTCCTGCCCCATCCAATCGTTCATGCTGCATACCGGCTGCAGCCTTGGCATCCATTTCAATTTCCGGCCAACGAATGTAATCCGTATCAGAAACGGCCCAAACACCACCCTTTTTATTGACATTGCCCACGAGGGCATTCAAAGCGTGAACGGCCATGCATTCTTTAAGGCCAACAGAAGAGGAACCATCACCCCGGCCGCAAATGGCCAGGGGTCTTGAGGCCTTGGCAAAACTTCTGGCCAGGATAGCAATTGTTCCACTATCAATTCCGGTCATCGCTGCGACACTATCCGGGCTGTAATTGTCCAATACAAGCCGTTTCCAATCTTCAAACCCTTTGGTGTAATTTAAAATAAAGCCCGTATCGTACAAATATTCTTTGATAATAACATGGGCAAGACCCATTACCAAGGCTGTCTCAGTTCCGGGATTAATAGGGATCCATTTGCTTGATTTGGCTGCCGTGTTGGACAGGCGCGGCTCAATCTGAATGACTTTTACATTGTCATTTTGCCAAGCACTGTTGGCTCTGAACATTCGTACCGGTGATCCCCAGCCGTCGATGATGCCGCTTCCAAAGCTTAAAATAAAATCAGCATTTTCAAAATCAAATCCGGGCAAGGCCTGAACACCCTGCATCATACGCAATGTTAGCTCATAGGAATCACGGACAGACGGCATACGCATCAAATTGGGAGAGCCATAAGCGGTCAGGAATCTTTCAAAGAGACGGGGTAAGGTACCACGGTCCGAACCTGATACGAAACCGACAGTATGTGACTGACCTTTTGGCCTTAAGTTGCCGAGCTTTTCCACGATCTCAGATACAGCCTCTTTCCAGGATATTTTTTCCCATCCCCCCTGACCTCTTTTCCCTGTCCTTTTTAACGGACTTTTGATCCGTGTGGGGCCATAAAGCAATTGAAGGCCGGAGAGACCAAGCAGACAAGCACCGCCGTTATTTACAGGGTGCCCTTTCATGCCTTCAATTTTAACGGCCCGGTCTTCTATTTTTCGAACCGTGATGCCACAACCACCGGAACAGAGGGTACAGACAGAATTGACGCAACTGGCTTCGCCATCTTTCGGCACCGGCGTCCACGGCCACATCTGGGTCCATATCGAAGAATCATCCGTCAACTTCCATGGCAGCGGTGAAAGGGCTGTTCCTGCAGCCCCACCAATTACAAACGACAAGAAACCTCTTCTGCCAATCTTCATCTCTATTTTACCTCTTCGGATATCGTTAAAAACGTTGTTCGCATTCTCTTTTATAACAAAGTTGAAAGATCAAATTTTCAACCTAAAACACTCTCGATTATTTATGGCACACAAAACATGCATCTCTTTCCGTCTGAACACTATCGCCTTTGCCGGAGATCGATGACCCCGGAGAAACCACTTCAATCATATGGTCAACAAGTCTTTTTGTCGGTGTTTTAACGCCTGTTTTTTCTATATTGGCCGAATATTTTTGATGGCAATCGGCACAATCGTCCATCTTCATCCGATCCCATGTATTCTTTTTGAAACCACCGATACTCTTTCCCCAAATATCTCGACTGTAACCTGTAATCCGGTTCTCTTCATAAATTTTTAAACTTTCAGACTCGCCGATGTGACCATGACAGGTCACGCAGTCCATATCGGCACCCTTGATGTGGGCGACATGGCTAAAGAATACGCAATCCGGCTGTTTTGAGTATATCAACCACGGAACTTCCCTTTCTTTGGAAACATATTCCTCAACAAATTTAATCTCATCCGGATCGACGCCTTGAATCTCTTCATGACAATCGATGCACTGTTCCAACTTCGGCGCCCCTGAAAATGTTCCGTCTTTACGAAAGAAATGGCAGCTTTCACACCCGTTTTCGACTTCGGCGACATGAAATGCATGGTTAAAGTCTATGGGTTGTTTTTTCTGAGAATATAATAGTTTCGGAAAAATGATCCATCCCATGATAAGACTGGCAAACACCCCTAAAATAAAAAACAGGATGATGGGCCCTCCGGGTCCGTTATCCTGTTTTTCCATTTTTGCATCCGGGGATTTTGCTGAAGCCGCCCCACCGGAAGTATCCTCAGAAATCTCTTTCGTATGATCATCCAATGTACTCATAAAAACTCCGTCAAGCTGTAGTTGATGATTTCACGATGCAAGCTAAATCTTTAAAAAATAAAATGAACTTCGGTTTTGTACCTACAGATCTTTTTTTTGTCAAGGGAAAATCACGCTGAATATGCTTCATTGTGCCGGAAACAAGAGATTCTATAAGCCGTTGTAAAAAAGGACTAAAGGGAAGGAAAATCTGCATGCTGAAATGAGTACGATTACTATAGGGGATTGGATATTTTTTTATTGTAACGCTTTAATCTTTGGATAACATTACCGCTTCAAGTATAATTAAATTTTTGCTGAAAGAACTCGTGAATAAGGGCTCGTAATGAAAGAATCTGCCCGGGCGATTCATAAAGGTCTCTGCTTTATTAGGGGGTTTCATCCATAAAGTTAAATCGCCTATGGTTCTTTCAAAACGATCCCTAATTCACTCAGACAGCTTCCAGTCAAAAATTTAATCATACTTGAAGCTCCTCTGAAATCGATTTGTTTCAAAGAACTAAATTGTTATCTTTTTTGGTTCTTCTCCAATTAAGTTTGAGAAGAGGGTCCAAGGACTCAAGCTTGTACCTTTTGGGATCACACCTACTCAATTGGAAATGACCCACTTATTTTATTTACCTTAATTAACTGAGGGGTCGGGGAGTTTTTCTAAACACCCGCTCCATGGATAATCTTTTTTTAAACCGCATGAACTCGCGGCAAGGGATCATAAAGAAAAA
>PKTV01000503.1 GCA_002868985.1 Desulfobacteraceae bacterium
GATGGTCCACTGGCCGGCAGAATAGTCTTTATCTTCGGCAACATCAAAGTTTTCATCAACCATAGCCAGGCCCGCTGATACTGAAAGATTCAGCAATGGTGTTTCAAAAAACTGATAGCCAGCACCCGCACAAAGGGTGCTTCTGAGATCAAGGTCCTTGAACTCATCATGTTAAAAGAGCGTGTCTGCATATAAATACCACTTTTTGTTCAAAAAATGGCTGTAATTCCCATAGGCGAGCCAGTTCTGTGAAGTTGTTATACCATCCGCCTTTTCATTTGCAAGCTCACCCCCAATCTTATAACGGTTCTTTTTCGTCCGCGCCCCAAATTCACCGTCAAAATAGAAGTTATCCGAGTTTGTATTACCTCTCTCGCTGGTGACACTCGCATTTGCCCGGGCGGTTATTTTTACGGTCTTGACAGTCTCGGGGTTGATCGCCCTTACATCAGCCAGACTGAAGGAGGGGGGTGTTTCGAGTGTATCCGTATCCAGCTTCATTTTTCCATCATCAACGGCCTCCGTGGTTCCCTCGAGAGTGGTTTCATCCTTAAGAACTATTTTTACCGAACCATCCGCCCGGATACCGGCTACCTCCTGCCAGGTGATGGTGATTTCACCGGCATATGTCGTTTTCAGGATCAGCTTGTCGTCTTGCATTCTTATGATCTGACCGGTGAGTTTGTCCCCGTTTTTCAAACGGACCTCATCGGCGATACTCTTTCCGGGTATGAGAAGAGCAATGTTGATCATAATGAGAAAGAGAATTAGGTTCTTTTTCATCACAGGTCTCCTTTGATTGGATTCGGGCATTGTTTTTGGATGTCAACAAGTTAAATGATAAATCTAAACGCCTTAGCGGTTTCGTGTACAGCCTTTTTTGGATAATTGGTAAAACAATCCTCTTTTTTGTTTTACAATCTTTATTTTTTCATCTGCTTCCAGGGATTTCAGATAGGTATCTACTTCATTGACCTGCAACCCCAAAATTTCAGACAAATCTTTTGACGTACACGGACGTCTGGCAATGGTTCCCAAAATGGCAGCCGTTGTGTCTTTGCGATAGGCAAAAAGCGCCTTGTGCTCGGGTGGATCAGCGACAATGGCGGCATTTTCCATCTGAAAGACATTCAGGACACGTTCAAGTTCCTCCCGGGTGGCGGCACGAAGTGTTGATACCGATCCGGGTCTGTCCAGTGTATTCAAGTGAACCTGATCCGGTTTGATTTTTCCGATCACCAGTTTTAGGGCATTTAATTCTGCTTTTGTATCATTCATGCCGGGAAGAATAAAGACTTCCAGCCATATTTTTCCGCTGTATTCTTTGCGGAATTGAATCAGTCCGTTAATGATTGTATCCACGTGTAAATGAGGAGATGGGCGATTTATTTTGTTGAATATCTTTTCGGTTGCAGCATCCAGCGAAGGGATGACCACCGCAGCATTTTTAATATCGGATCGCACCTGTTTTTGGGAAAATAATGTGCTGTTGGTCAGGACGGCCACCGGAACATCAAGGACCCGATCTTTCAAAAAGCGGATAACATCGCCGATTTTTGAATTGAGTGTCGGTTCACCGGAACCGGAAAAGGTGATGTAATCCGGCCGGGCATGATGCGCCAAATAATGGGTCAGTTCTCTTTTGACAGCTTCAAACGAAACATATTCTTTACGTTCCAATGTCAGGTTTGAGGTTTTGCCGCATTCGCAGTAGATGCAATTTAACGTGCAGATCTTCATAGGGACCAGATCGATTCCCAGGGAAATTCCCAATCTTCGTGAAGGTACCGGGCCAAAAAGGGTGTTGTATTGCATTTTTTCCTCAATAGTGCTGTTATATAAGTCTCAGGTGAGTCATAGCTTTTAACTCAAGTTTCGCATCCTTTGTTTTCAACATTATCGGGTGAAAACCTTGAGTTTTGTTTGTAATACGTTAGCCTTTTGAAAACATTGCCGCTTCAGGTATAATTAAATTTTTGCTGAAAGAACTCGTGAATAAGGGCTCGTAATGAAAAACCCCGCCCAGGCTATTAATAAAGGTCTCTGTTTTAACAGAGGGGGGGCATCCATAAAGTTAAGTCATCTATGGTTCTTTCAAAACGATCCCTAATCCACTCAGACAGCTTCCAGCCAAAAATTTAATCATACCTGAAGCTCCTTAATCATCGATTTGTTTCAAAGGACTAAACTTTTACATTTATTTTAATACCTCAATTGAGCAAAACGCTCAATGAGTTTGTGGTGCCGATAGAGATAAAAGAAGGTAAAATGAACAACAGATTGCCGGGAATCTTGGTGACTGGCGCTTCGGGTTTCATCGGGAGGCATTTTGTTATCGCCCTATCCGGGAAATTTCGAATCTTTTGTATCGCCCGAAGAAGCCAAAAAGAGGCCGGGGTTCCGGAAAATGCACAAACCCACTGGCTGCAAGCGGATATCACCAAGTGGAAAAATCTTCTGAGTGTCTTTGAATATGTCCAAGAACACGGAGGAACAGATTATGTCCTGCACCTGGCTGGTTATTATGACTTTACCTTGAATGAGAATCCAGTGTATGAGGAGACCAATGTCACCGGCACCCGATATCTCCTTGAGTTGTCAAAAATGTTGGGCGTAAAACGATTTATTTTTTCCAGTTCTTTGGCTGCGTGCAAATTTCCTAATGCCGGCAGGGCGCTCACCGAAAAAAGTCCTGTTGATGCGGATTATCCCTATGCAAGAAGTAAACGACGGGCGGAAGCAATAATTGAGGATTATTCCGAGACGCTTCCTTGCACCATCGTTCGATTGGCTGCCGTATTCAGTGACTGGTGCGAATATCCGATATTGTACATGCTGTTGAAATCCTGGCTTTCCAAAAATACACTCTTATCGAGAGTGTTGGGGGGACACGGCGAATCTGCCGTACCGTATATCCATATCAAGGACCTTATCAAGCTGTTCCTTAGAATTATAGACATCAGCGATACGCTCCCTCAACGGGCCGTGTATATTGCCGGTTCGCAGGGGAGTATTTCTCATATTGATCTTTTTCGAACCGCCACTCGCTACTATTACGGACATGATGTGAAACCGTTTAAAATGCCCAAGATATTTGCACGACCGGGTTTGGTCATTCTATCGTTTTTGGGATGGTTGACCGGAAAGGAGACGCTCGAGAAACCCTGGATGGCGGAATATATTGACAAGAAACTGACCATAGATGCTTCTGTAACCTACAAGGCTTTAGACTGGAAACCCACGCCGCGGTATCATATCCTGCGGCGCTTGTTGTTCATCACCGAAAAAATGATCACCCACCCGAAAAACTGGGAGTTCCGTAATGAATTGCTTTTGCAGCGGGTAGCTTACAGAAAAAGTACTGAAATCTATAATATTCTTATCGATTTGCGTGAATCGTTGGTCAATCAGCTTGTGGAAGAGGTGATGAAACCGGAAAATAAAAAGCGGTTTCCAAATTACCGAAATATGGATCAGGACCTGCTGAAATGGTACATCACGCTGAACTATCAGCTCGTCTCTTCATCGGTAAGAAATCGGGACAGGGCGATGATACCCAACTATGCGCAGGTTATGGCCTACCGGCGCTTTGTTGAAGGATTCACGGCCAAAGAAGTCAAAGATTTGATGTTTTTGACGGCAAAAACCATGGAAGAACCGCTTCTTGAAAGGCCGGAATTAAAGGGTTCGAAACAGCGGGTGGATGACTATATTATGTTGACCGCACAGCTTGCCATCGATGAATTCGAAGATACCTATGAAATTCTTGAAACCTATCCGCCTGAACAGGTGGCCGCTATCGATACCATAAAAGCGGTTTCGAACAGTCATGATCTCAAGCGGATTGTATTGCAGCTCGAGGATATCTGCAGTGATTCGCTGTCACATCAGTTAAGTGGCATATTTTAGGTTGAAAAACGCTGAGTCATCAACCTTCACGGTAGGGTTAATCAGGGCAAACGCATTTGAATCCCAATACAGCGAGAATGCTTCACGACGACGTATATCTCTTTCCAACCGACTGAAACTTGTGCTTTAGCCCCCCCCGTAGCCCGAGCCGGGGTTATAAAAATACAAATTTCAAGCACCAAATTTCAGATAAATTCCAAATCTCAA
>PKTV01000466.1 GCA_002868985.1 Desulfobacteraceae bacterium
CCCGAACAGTGAAGATCCTGTGCTTGATGACTGCCGCCATCCCCGCGTGCATGGCCGGTGTGCTCCACCTGGCCAGGAACTCTCACGTGAGTCCGGTCTCCGGATTCAGCCTGACACTCAGCATTACAGCTTTGCTGGCTTCGCGAGTTGTGCCGTTAAGGGGCATACTGGGTCCGCTGATAGGGGTCCTGCTCATTACTGCAGCAGAAGAAGTCATCTGGACAAAATTTGAAGGCTTCAATCAGGCTTGGTTCGGTTTGATTCTATTGGGCGCAGCGCTTTATCAGGGAATAAATTTCAAACGGAGGAAAACAATTAGCGCGGCGGCAGAAAATCCGTTAAGTCGATAACCTTTTCACCTTTGGTAGATTTCTTCAGATCTTGCCAGATCCCGCGCACTTTGGCTTGGCGGATATTATCGACCATAGCTTGGAGTTCACCGCTATTTTTGATAATCTCTCCGATCTGACTTTCTAGGGTTTTCCAGCGCATTTCAAGGTCTTGGGTGTCCAGTTCGAATTCACCCATAAAAGACAAAACACCGGCCAAATGGGACAGCAAGCCGTAATGTTTGGTATTCTGCAAATAATACGGACAATGACACCACAGGCTGATACATTGAAAACCCTGTTTGACGCCTTCAAACTGAAGCGTGGAATGAACTGCACCAGGCCCCTGGTAGGAGATGGGAATGACACCTTTTTGTTTCAGCATGGAGAGGACGTCTTCGTGTGAAGCAATACCAGATATGATCCGATCTGAATGAAGGACATTGTCATACATACTGCCGAGGGTAATGACGGTTTTAACGCCAAGCTTTCGGCAAAGTGAAAATAGCTCCTTTGCAAAACGATTCCACTGAAGGTTGGGTTCGTCTGCTTCCAAAACAACAAGATCGTTTGGGCCGGCGTCGATGTGGACGCTATAAATCGATCCGCCGGGTGGATCGAAGCGTATCAGTGCCCCGTCTTTTATATCGACTTCCGGACGAAGAACATCGTAGCGATAAAAAACATCTGGGTCGATGGTCGCAAACCGTCGAGCCTCAAGTTTACGGATCAAATAGGCGGCCATTCCCCGAGAAATATCCGCCGCGTTTCCCCATCCCCCAAATCCCGCAATTAAAACAGACGTTTTGAGTTCAGGCAATTCTGAAATCTTAAACCCGTGTGATGTCATAAATTCAATTTGACATTGGGTGAAAACAAAGTCAAGCAGATCGTTTTTTCATTACCTGCGATGGTTTAGCTGTTGGGAGTCCTTCTGATTTTTCTTAATTTTGTATAATATTGAAAAATATGATAAAATAAAGTTACGAATTAATTGCATGAAACACATCGGACACAGACACGTTGGATCGGTTTTTTGGAGTTATTAAAATGCTTGAAAATATATCTGAAATAAATATTGTGCGCATCGGCAAATGCATAACGTACAGCAGCCTCAAAGAGATCGGGGAAAAAATCGTAAAATCCTTTCGGGGAATGATAGAGGAATTTAAGATATTCCATCATGAAGCACCCGCTGTTGATACCATTGATGCGCTTTTGTTAACAATGATACTTCATGAAGAGATTGGCGGACATATCTTAGGGATAACCGATGCGGATTTAACCACGCAAGATGAAGATGAGTTTTACAATACCATTTTTGGCGGCAAAAACGCTATGAATGATGTTGCCGTCGTTTCTACCAGACGACTCGAACCGTCTGACGTCACCTCTGAAGCTAATTATGACTTATATGTCGACAGAACCATAAAGGTATCTTTGCATGAAGTGGGCCATAATTTCGGTTTAACCGACCATGCATCTTACAAATCGGCCCAGGACGGATCATTGTGCCCCATGAGCAGGGGAGAATTCAACAAATTTGGATACTTGGGTTATGTTCGAGCGATTATCGACGGGAGAGGTATGAATTTTTGTGACGAATGCACCCAATTTTTAAAAAAGAGTAGACCGTTTCAACGCCGATTCGCAAGATTGCTCAAAGACAAATGTGATCTCCATTGAAAGATGTGCTCGATTCAGGGTGTTTTGTAGGGTTACACCCAGAGAAATATGCCAGTTGTCTTTATTTCAAAGCAATGGCCTTCTCAGGACACATTTCCTGACAGCAAAAACAAGTAATGCACGTGTCGGCATCCACTTGGGGGATATCTTCATTCATGGAAAGGGCCGACACCGGACACTGATCAATACAGGTACCACAGGCAGTGCACAACTCATGATCAACCTGGGGGCTCAAGAGGGTTCGATCAAGGAGCATTCCCTGTATGGTCTCATTGTGCATAATCGCTTCGCCGCCGAGGGGCGGAATTTTGAAATCAGTCAGTGGCTTCAATTCCCCAAGTATTTCAATTTTATCGAGATCATGGTCCCCTAACCCCGCTTCCTTTGCCTTCTGAAGGAATCGCAACAGGCCGGGTTCACATCCCATCATAGTGGCAATAACCGCATCCAGTGCTACGCCGTTGTCGGAGGCCAGAATCAAACCGATATCTCTTAGATCGGGTGATGCCGGGCCGTTGCCTTCCATGCCGACCACGGCATCCACAAGGAACAGGTCGGGTACCCGGAGTTGAAACACATCCACAAGCATTTCATGGAAACGCTTTGGACTCCCTGCAATCTTGTGCAGTTTGGCCTTCTGTGCGCCCGGCAAAAAACCGTAACTGTTTTTGATGGCACCGGTGATGACCGTTAGTCCGTGGGTTTTGAACTTCGGCAGGCTGATGATGATATCGGCGTCCACAACAGCTTGAGAGAGACTGACTGCAGGTAAAAAATCGGGATTGAAATCGAACTTCACAGAATCATTACCGATATTCTCGTAATGACCGCAGGCCGCGTCCATCAATCCTGTTTTTTCAAAGCTCTCCTCGTTTGCTCCATAGTTGAACAGTCCGGGATTGTCTCCCACAACGATGGCTGCAGGATTCATTGTTTCTACTTTTTTCACCACAGCTTTCAGTACAGCAGGATGAGTAACGATGCCCTCATTCCATTGGGAAGCCCGGAGAACATTGGGTTTTATTAAAACGTGCTTACCCTGCATTTTCAATGGAAAGTGTTCAAAGGCCATGTCCACGGCCTGACGGACATTCTCATAGCTGGCAGGATGAATCATTACTTTGGTCATGATGTCTACCCCTCTTTTCGCCTGTGTTGAAGCATTTATGCTCGCTTCAATGATGTCCCTTTTACACCCCAATTAAAAGCTCAAGTCCAGGATAGCTGCCGGAAAATATACGCCACGAGCACCAGGGCCAGAAGTATCAAAACGACCCATTTTACAAAAATCTGTATGTTCGATGTCTTTTTCTTTTTGGGTTTCATTTCAAACGTAAAAAGCCTTTGATTTCATCTGTCTGCCGGAATGCATGTTCCAATTTACGTGTATTGGAAAGACGCATTGAAAATTCAGCGGCTTCTAAGGGTTGTTCTTTTTTACTTTCAAGGTAAAGCCGGTACCAGTAGGGAAGCTCGTTCTGATAGATGGAAACCAAGTCTGAGGAATGACGGCGAATGGATACCTGCCGGTCCTGTATTTGTGAGTTTTCTGAATTTCGTGACTGTTCGGCTTGTAACATGTCCAGAAAAACGCTCAGGTCGGAAGCAAATCGGCTTTTAACCTTTATATAGCGGCCAATGGGTAAGATCCAAAAACGAACCATAATATAACCAAAAAGGCCAACAACAAAACTGATAAAGGCGGCAACGTAGATCGGCTCCATTAAATTCTCCCGGTCTTTATTCGCATTCTACAAAATTTTTTCAAGATCATCAACTCCATTCTCCTATACTTTTAGGACCATCTCCCGATTAGTTGTAGATAATTGAGCCCTCGGGGAGTTTTTCTTCTAAATCCTTGAGTCTCAGCGGAATGGATGATCTTTTTTTAAATCGGATGCTGTTTGAGTGGCTTAGGGATCGTTAGAAAGAACAGGCGCATAGCTGAAATCGTATCTTTAAAAGAAATTTTAAGATGGTGCTATGAACCTATGATTTTTCAAAGATAGTTTCCTGTTCTTTTTTACGATCCCTTGCCACGAGTTCATGCGGTTTAAAAAAAGATTATCCATGCAGCGGCTATTTATAAAAAC
>PKTV01000137.1 GCA_002868985.1 Desulfobacteraceae bacterium
CAGACCGTCGGCACAATTACTGCAAGTTCCCTTTGGACAAAAAGATGTGTTTATTGATCATATACCGAAGCCTGATTTTATCCGAGAAACAATATATCGGCTCATAAAAATTGCAGACCGTCATGGTGAAGCCATCGGCATTGCGCACCCGCACACGACAACCTATGAAGTTCTTCGTGAAATGCTTCCCGAGTTGAAAGAAAAAGCGATTCTGGTTCGTGCATCTGATATCGTGCATATTGCAGATTAGTTTTCACCTAAACTGAGCGTTTCAAATAATGACAGGAATATAAAAAATTAACAATTTAAGATAAATATTCATCGCTAAAATCGCTAATAGGTCTTCATCCAATAGCTGTATGTATTTATATAAAAAATTGTCATCATTTGAAACCCTTCGGGATTGCCGATTTTACCGAATCTGCTGCGTTATGAGACATTTGCAGTAGCAGACTACGGCTGCATGTCTCATGCCTTGCATCTCCCCGAAAGGCGGGATCTTACGACCGGCAAACTCGACAATCGCTCAATTTAGGTTTAAGAAAGACAGAGCCTGCGGGTAAAAGACTTCACCGCGACAATAATAAACGGGACTTTTTATGTCTAATAATATGGAAACACCGGCGCGGTTAAGCAATAAAATACTTGCCTATTTTTGCGTGTATTATGTGGCATTGGCACTAATTATCGACCACAATGGCAAGTTTTCATTATCACCAAATCACTTTCGACTGGTTTTTTGGTTTGCCATACCTGCGATTCTTTTTCTGCTTACTTTTTTTTTAGCAAAAAATCGGGATGAGATCTTACACTGGTTAGATGTGAGAGCCATTAGCCGTAAAGAATGGTATGTGGCGTCAGCCTTGATGGCATGTTTGGTTTTGGTGATTGCTGTTATTCCGACAGTTCCCTCTTTAGCCGATTACTATAAACCCGGGCGGATAAACTTCAGCCACCGGTTTTTTTGGCTATTGGCCTGGTTTCCAGGCTGGGAGCTGATGCACCGCTGCTTATTGGCCTATCATATACCCCGTTCATTGCCAAAGTACTCCTGGCTGCTCATACCTTTATTTGAAGGTTTGTATCATTTCAATAAGCCTTGGCCTGAAATGTTGGGCATGTTTGCCTGGAGTGGGGTATTAACTTTCTGGACGATTAACCGCAAAAATGCTTGCCTGGCGATTCTGGCGCACCTGGTGTTGGAATGTTTGTTGATCGCTTATTTGGGTTTGGCTGGCTGAGCGTATATTAAAAAGGAAATGGTGATTTTTTTTAGGCAGGGGAAAACGCATTTGAATCCCAATATGGGGAGAACGCTCCACGACGGCGTATATCTCTTTCCAACCGAATGAAACTTGTGCTTAAGCACCTGTAAGCCCGAACCGTACCGGAGTTATTTAGAATCATTTATCGCTAAATTATCCTATTGATTGTTTTGGCCATCATTTCATTCGGTTCGGGCTAACGCGTGCTAAAGCACTTCAGACAGTCATTCGGTTTCCAAGAGAAACACGCCGTCGCTTCGCTGTGCCGAAATCGGATGCGCTTATTCTGGTCCTCAAAGGAAGGTTACTTGACAGCGCAACGCGCGAATTGTATTCCTTTATTATAGTACCTGAATCTTGCACAAATTGGAGGCTTCATATGCCCCGACAACGGGATTTCCGCTTTGCTCCAACAAGGCACTTAAAAGCGAAGACATAGTCCGGCTATTGCGAGTCCTTAATAACGAAGCAGATGAAAGCCTCCGACTCGCCCTTTGGGGTGAAAATTGATGAGAAAAAAATATTATCCGATTTGCCATTTGGGTAAAATGTATGATGCTATGATGGTGTTTAAACCCGTCTCAATTAAGTATTATAAAGATTCTCATCGATTTTCATGCAAGATTCAGGTAATAGGCCAAGCAAAGAGAATAACGGAATGCCCATGAAGAAAATTTTCAATCCCTTTTTAATGATTGTTATGGCGCTTTCTCCGGCATGTTTTACCGCAGTTGGTGCAGCAAATGCCAAGGACATCCGTAAACCGGTATATGCCGGTAGTTTTTATCCTGATACACCTGAAGAGTTAACGGCCATCATCAAACAGCTCGTCAACCAGGTGAAACCGATTCATGTGAATCGACCGCCACATTCGTCCCTAAAGGCACTCATCATACCCCATGCCGGTTATCGCTATTCCGGATGGACGGCGGCACATATATCATTGGTATTAAAAGAAAATCAATTCAAAAAAGTCATTGTGACGGGGCCGGATCATCGCATCGGCTTTCAGGGTGGCGCCATCAGTGATGTATCTGCCTATGAAACCCCTCTTGGACGGATCCCAACCAATAAAGGCGCGGTCCGGCTTTGCCAAAATAAATATCTGTTTCGGGCAATTCCAGCTTCCGACCGGCTCGAGCACTCTGTGGAAGTGATTCTTCCTTATCTCCAGTATTTTCTAAAAAAATTTGAAATTGTTCCTGTTGTGCTGGGTCAGGGCCGGGATTTGGCTGAAAAGGTGACGGCTGCTTTTGATCCTTTGCTGGATCAAACCACCCTTTTAGTGGCCAGCTCCGACCTGTCCCATTATTTACCTTACCAAAAGGCTGTTGCCAAAGATCGAGAAACCATAGAGATGATATTAAATCTTAAAGCCAATGAATTGATAAAACGTGAAAATGCAGCTTGCGGAAAGACACCGATTCTGGTTGTCATAAACATGGCCCGTCGACACAACTGGCATCCGGTTCTTCTTCATTATTCGAACAGCGGGGATACTGCCGGTGATCGATCGAGAGTTGTCGGCTATACAGCCATCGCATTTTATGGAGGTTTGTCTATGAAAAACCGTATGGAGTCTCCTCAATCATTGAATGAGGAACAGGGTCAAACACTAGTGAAACTGGCCCGGCAGACCATTGAAGAAAGGCTTGACAAACGTTCGATCAAAGTTGATCCGGAGTCTATGATGGACTCGGCCTTAAATCAAAAAAGGGGCACCTTTGTGACATTGACCATTAACAAACAGTTGCGGGGTTGTATCGGTAACCTGGATTCCACGGACCCGATTGTGGACGGGATCGAACGAAATGCCATTAATGCCGCTTTCCGTGACCCCCGTTTTCCCCCTTTGAAAGCCGATGAACTTGATCGGGTGGATATCGAAGTGAGTATCCTTACCGAACCCCAACCCCTGGAATACCGGGACAGTAAAGATTTGCTTGCCAAGTTGCGTGTCAATGTGGATGGGGTTATTCTTCGAAAAGGATCGGCCAGCGCCACTTTTTTGCCACAAGTATGGGAGCAGCTTCCACAGCCTGAAAAGTTTCTTTCCCATCTTTGCTCGAAGGCCGGTCTTCCTGCAGATGCATGGAAAAAGGGAAATCTTGATATTTTGACCTACCAGGTTCAATACTTTGAAGAGGAGAAATGAACGTGCAATAACACGGGTGGTCATCGCTACGGGTATTTCATCCGTTGTGACCCAACTGTTGATCATTCGTGAATTTTTAGCCCAATTCCAGGGGAATGAGTTTATCATCGCCCTGATTCTCTTCAACTGGCTGGTTCTGGGTGGAATCGGCACGATTCTGGCCCGCTGGGTCACCCGGGACTTGCGGGCGGCCACCGTAAACCGTCTGGGATGGCTTTCACTGATTCTTGCAGGAATGCCTGCCGTGCAAATTCTGGCCATTCGGTTTCTTCGAGATGTCTTCTTCATTCACGGAAGTTCCGTTGGATTTTATCCGACGTTAAGTTATTCTTTTTTGATCATTGCCCCCTATTGCTTAATGATCGGTTTTGTTCTTCCCTACAGTCTTTTCGTCATTCGGGCAGAGAAGCCGGATTATCCCGGCGCACGTATCTACATCATTGATAACTTGGGAGATGTGTCCGGCGGCGCCCTGTTTTCTTTTGCCCTTGTTTTTCTGGTTACGCCTTTAAAGGCAGTATTTTTAGCAAATTTACCGTTACTTGTAACAGCATTCCTGCTGTTATCTCGCAACTTTTCCAGGTCTCGAATTGCTATTTGGCTGGGGACAGGAATGACGTTTATCATTCTGATTGCCGTTATATTTCTGGAA
>PKTV01000052.1 GCA_002868985.1 Desulfobacteraceae bacterium
GGAAAGGGTGAACCCAGCTCACACGGTGGTCCTTCAGGGGATCTGTATATTAAATCAAAAGTGCTTGATCATCCGGTCTATGATGTCCAAGCACAGGACCTATATATCAATCGGGACATAAAGCTGAGTGAGGCGATTCTGGGTGCGAATATTTCTATTCCGACATTGAGCGGCAAAGAATTAAAACTGAAAATACCCGCTGGTACAAAACATAAAACAAAAATGCGCCTGTCCGGACATGGACTTCCCCATATGCACGGTAAAGGCCAAGGAGATCTTTATGTTAATATCCATGTCGATATGCCAAAGCGCCTGACCAAAAAACAAAAAGGTCTGATTGAACAATTGGCAGAGACTGGCTTGTAAAACAATGCATTTATTGGTAGAATGCAGAGTGGAGGAAATATTTTTCAATGGTATCATTGACAAGAATTTCCGTTCAATGTATTTTTATTTTCAATCAGATAAATTGGCCTTTTATTAAAATGCCAAAAAGGACCTTATAGGTTCTCACATTATGCCTGAACTCGTACCCGTCCTGTCAAAAAACGATATCGATAGCCTGGTCACAAAGGTTGCACACCGGATTTCTACTGACTATCGAAATCATGACCTTATTCTTATTGGCGTATTAAAAGGCGCATTTGTCTTTTTATCTGATCTTGTCCGGAGCCTTGATATTCCTGTTCAAATCGATTTTATACGCGTTTTCAGTTATGGTTCTGATATGTCTTCCTCCGGAGAGATCCATTTAAAAAAGGATATAGAGGTTGATATAAAAGATAAAGATGTACTCATTGTAGAGGATATTGTGGATACAGGCTTGACTTTAAAATATCTTATTGATTATTTGAGATCTTATCACCCAAAAACGATCAAGGTGTGTGTCTTTATTGACAAACACCAGCGCCGTGAGACAGATATTGCGATCGATTATAGTTGTCATGATGTGGACAAAGGGTTTCTTGTTGGCTATGGCCTTGATTATAATGAAAACTATAGGTATTTATCCGGGATTTATCACCTTAAACTATAACCATTGGGGTATACTATGATTATTACCTGTAAAGAATGTAACGCAAATTTTAAATTGGATGAAAGTCTTTTAAAGCCGACAGGTTCAAAAGTTAGTTGCTCGAAGTGTAACGAGATTTTCGTGGCATATCCACCAAAGATTTCAGAGGAAGATGAAGCGCCTATTGAAATGGAATTAGATATTGAAGATCAGCAAGTTACAGAGGATCTCGAGGACGACAAAAAGGAAATGACGGACCCGGATGAACTTGATTTTTCGGACATGGACAAGTTAATTGACGAAGAAGTAGCGCCGGAGAGTGAAGATTTGGCGGATGAAGACACCGAAGATCTGGAGCTGGATCTTGACCTGGATATGGAGCCTGAAACGGAAAGAGCAAAAGAGGATCTTGAGGCCAAAATCGATCAAGAGGAGTCGGACGAACTTGATCTATCCGATCTGGAGAACCTGCTTGATGAGGAAGAAGCAGCAGCAAGTGAAAGCACAGCGGATGAAACGGTTGAAGATCTGGATCTGAAAATTGAGCCCGAAACTGAAGTGTCGATGGAGAAGATGCCCTCGAGTGCTGGATCTGAAGAGCTCGATGAACTCGATCTGTCAGATCTGGAAGAAATTCTGGACTTAGATGACCCCATGACCGAAGAGGAATCCGTACCAGATGATATTGAGCTCGAATTGGATATGGACACGGAACCCGAGCTCGTAAAAGTGACCGAAGCTGATGAAGCCGAAGATCTTGATGGGGTTGATCTGTCAGAAATAGAGAAAATGCTTGAAGTAGAAGAAGAAACAGAAGCAAAAGAAGAACCTCTGGAGAAAGATCTGGAGCTTGAATTGGATGTGGAAGAAGCGCCTGAGGATTCATCCCAAGTCGAAGTATATGAACTTGATGAAGCTGACGATACCGTGGATGAACCCGAAGCGTTGGAGGCTGCTGCAACTGAGGAGATGGAGCCGGAATTTGAAGTTGGAGAAAGTGAAGAGGAGGATCAGATAGAAGAAGACGTCGTTGATGAGGAACTGCTGGCAGAGGAAACGACACCTGCCAAAGAAAAGCGCATTAGCAAACCGCTTGTTGTTCTGCTGATTTTAGCATTATTGGCAGGAGGCTCCTACGGCACCTATGTTTTGCTTGACTTCATGAATATTGAAATTCCTTTTATCAGCGATTATTTCAAACCCAAAGTTGTTGATCCTGCGGGAAGTCTCAAGATAGACACTTTAGATGTAGACAGCAAATTCTTGCTCAATGTCAAAGATGGCAAGCTTTTTGTGATAACAGGCCGAGTTAAGAATGGATATTCAGATGTTCGTAGTTTTATCAGCATCAACGGCAGACTGTATAAAAAAGGAAAAATTCTTGCCCAGACAGAGACGGTTTTCTGTGGTAATATTTTGTCGGATATTGAACTTTCCAATATTGAACTTGAAGCCATAAAGAAACGACTTTCAAACCGTTTTGGGGATAATAAATCGAATATGCAGATTAAACCTGGGGGAGAGCTTCCGTTTATGCTTATATTTTCGAATCTGCCGGAAGATCTCGAAGAATTTTCCATAGAAGTGGGGGGTTCGACTCCAGGTTCAGGATAACGAGCACAAATTTAAAGTTTTAGACTTGACTTGGCGAATCCGAATTGTTAAAAATTCTGTTTTTCCGATTGTAAAAGGTGTTATGGCGATGTAGCTCAGATGGTCAGAGCATACGGCTCATATCCGTAGTGTCCGGGGTTCAATTCCCTGCATCGCCACCATAAATAATAAAAAGCCATGACTATGCAGGTTATGGCTTTTTCGTTTTTTGGGAACTGCTATAGATGCGTGCTTTGTTTTTCAGAAAGAAGGTCGGATACAGAAACCAGCTCAAAAAAAGGCCCCTTTTTATTGATCTCTTGTTTGAAATCATAAAGGGCTGTCAGGGTGGAAAGGTGAGGGTGTCCGATGCCGATGGCTGCCCCATGTCTTAAAGCATACTGCTTTAAATGCCTGAGTTGCTGGCGGACCGCCCGTATATCGGGGGAATCGTCCAAAAAGACGTTTCTCGGCGCGGTCCTCATGTTCAACCGTCTGGCCATTTTGTAAGCCTGTGAATGACTGCTCGTCAAACTGTCCACAAAAAAAAGATCCTTCTGTTTGATGATTTTCAATGCCTCCACGACTTTGCTGGAGCTAGATGTAAACCTGGACCCCATGTGGTTATTCACGCCCGTTGCTTGGGGAATTTGTGAGAGGTTTTCTTCCATGATTTCTTCAATTTCTGTGTCCCTATACGAAATGTAGAGCGCCCCTGGTCCGGGATCGACTTCGTGTCCGTAGGGTTCCATGGGCTGGTGGAGCATGATTTCCTGCCCTTGTTCGTATATTTCCTCGGCAAGAATGTCGGAGTACTTTAATTTGGGGAGTATTGAAAATGTCATTGGCATCTTCAAGTCCAAAAACGCTTGGGCTCGGGAGATGCTGCTTCCGATATCGTCAATGATAAAAGCGATTCTGGGAGCAAATTCAGATAAGGGCAATTTTTGTAAAGGGGGGGTGTTAATCGGAAAGATGCGGCGTTGCCCTGCTTTTGCATTTGAAAAAAGATTCAGCCCAAACAGGGCGCCGGAAAGGTATGCAACGCCTTTTAATAGGAAAAGTCTTCGATGGCACTGTTGTATTCTCTGTTCCTGATTCTTTTCCGTCATCTTATAGGGGTACATACAACCTATTGATATATACGTCAAGTAAAAACACAATATATTGTGAAATAAGGAAAGAAAAAATTAATGCCTTATCCATGGAAAACAGAGGGCACCCTCCGTTAAATCAACAACTTGAAATAACTTGACATCGAAAATGATTATCAGTATTGAAAATATACAAGTGAGCATTAATCATCACTGGATTATGTTTCCACGGTATTACGATGAAACAGATACCGTCCATTGCTGCCAGTTTTGAAAAAACTGGGCCCCTCTGACATTTATCATTGGGGCTTTATGTTTTTTATTGTTTTCCAGCTTGAAAATATTGTGGGTTGTACTATA
>PKTV01000409.1 GCA_002868985.1 Desulfobacteraceae bacterium
TTATCTCGGTCTGGTTTTTCCCAACGCGGAAGTAAAACGATTCGTTGGCCTGGATGATGGTGTAAGCAACAGGGTCAAGTACGATAAGGCTGTCTGTGATACTGTTGATAACCTTTTCGTTGAATTCTTTGGATGCCAGCAGCTGGCTTTCAAGGCTTTTGCGCTCGGTAATATCTCGTATGTACTCGACAACCTCCATAACCTCGCCCTGTTGATCTTTGATTGGACATGAATAGATTTCAAAAATGCGATCATTTTCATCAGGTGTTGGAATATGCTTCTCACGAATCTGTGGTTCACCGGTTAAAAAGACCTCCTGAACATGACATCCCTTGCAAACTGCTTTTTGTTTATAAAAAACCGCATAGCAATACTTTCCTATGATCTTTTCGGCTGAAATTCTAAAGAGCGTCCTCAGCGCCCGATTTACCCTGAGAATTCGAAAGTCATGATCGTAAATGGCAAAGGGATCAGAAACGCTGTCAAAAACCCTCGTTAGGAATTGCTCATCATAGTTGGGCATATTCCATTTCCGATCTTCTAAAATAAACTTTTTTTAAATAATGAATTTCGGCTGTGGTTTTGTTGATATCCCCCTTTCCTCTGACAATACTTACCACCATAGCCTTTCATCCCAAATCGCCCCATCTTGCCCCTCAGCTTCGAATGGAGGTAATATGCCATTAAAGTTATGTTTTGGGTTTTCATTGAGGGGCAGATGGAGCGAAAATGTATTTCTTTGATTCATCTGAAGTTCCATAGTGTAAAATGTGAAAGCTTTGGAGTCCATTGCAAATGAAAGCATTTTGGAAATAAGAATACGTTATTATATTCTTCGTCTCACTTTTATTGGATCTACCTTATTTCTTGCTCTTAACTCTAAAATTTATTTCATGCTGATTGGCGTTTAAAATTACCTGACAAATAAATAAAACATTGTTAGGGGAGTAGAAGGTCTTCTACTCGCGACTGCAGTCTCTGTTACAAAGCAGCGCTAAAAATCATAATCATAACTCTCATCGAGAGCTGGTTTAATATCTTTCATCAAAACTGCAAGATCGACAGGCATGTTTTGTCTATCCTTGACCATGTTAGGGATCATTGCGGCGTGATAAAATCCAGCCTTGGTAAACGTATTAATTACAGCCGTGTTGGTATCTGGAATTTCTAGTATAAGTTTTTCAATTCCAAGCCCGTATGCAATCCGCGTGAGCTCATTTACCATAAGTTCCCCAAGACCAAGGTTCCGGTAGTCATTATGAACAAAAATCCTCACGGTGCCCAGGTGCCATTTCCACCCGGACCGACGGCGATTGATAGTGGCATCAGCAATAATGATGTCACCTTTTAAAGCCAAAATGGGCAGGGTCCTGCTATAATCAAGGTTTTTTGCCCATGATTCAATAAGAAGCCTGCTTTTAACATCATCACGCAGATACCGGGCCTCTTCTTCGGAAACCGCTTTGAAAAACTCATACAACGCTTCTTTGTCTTCTGGGGCCATCGGACGGAGAAGAATTTTTGTCCCATCTTTGAGAACCGCTTCTTTCTGATACGCGTTAATATCTATCTTTGGATATATGCCATGAGCCAACATAAATATCACCTCCTTTCCTCCCTTTATGGTCAATTAATGCACCTCTCTCCCCTAACTTAAATTTTCACCTTTTTGAATTTTGAGTTTAACCCATATTTTTAAATTTGTTTTGATTTAAAACTGCTCGGATATGACCTGCTAAGAAGTCTATCCATGTCAAAACTTTATCATTAAGTTTAATGCACGATTCGGGCATTAAGCTTGTTGATACGCTGCCTCCATTTCCCGGCGATCGGCCATATCCATCAGAACTCTGTCCCGAGCTTTATGGATGCCGAGTTCTTTACGTTTTTTATCAATATGAGCGATCATCTTCCAGGCATGTTTGATCGGATCAGGTTCAATATCCCACATGCCGCCATAAATCTTTTCCAAATCCTTGCAAATATAGTCATGGAAGACCGGAGCGCCGGAGGTGGGCAGGGTAACGCCAAAGACCGTATACACACCGGACGTGACAAAATAATGGCCAATGCTAATGGCCTTTTCACTCATCCACTCTGGCGCGCTGCCGGCGGCCGGCAGATCCGAGATGTCGTTTCCGAGTCCGCCGGCCTTGACAACCTCGGTTGCCGCCAGCAAAATCCGACTGTTGTCGACACAGGAACCCAGATGAAGCACCGGGGGAATACCCACGGTCTCACACACTTCGGCCAGTCCCGGTCCGCAGAAAACCTGTGCCGTTTCAGGTGTCAGCAACCCTTCCATGGCACATGCGATACCGTTACACCCGGTGGTTAGGACAATGACATCGTTTTTGATCAATTCTTTGACAATTTTAATATGGCCCTCATTGTGTTTTGTCCTTGCGTTGTTGCACCCGACCACACCGGCAACACCCCGGATACGGCCGTTGATGATATTGTCATTCAAGGTAAAGTAAGATCCGCGAAAGGTTCCGCCCAGATGGTATTCGATGGATTCAACACCGAACCCGGCAACCTGAACGCCTTTATGTTTCGGGATCATCACTTCCGCACCCCGGTTCTCAAAGTTGTCAATGGCCATCTTCACGATCCGCTGGGCATCTTCTAAAGCATGATGCTCGTCAAACTCAATGTGAATGACATTGTCTTGCTCCATCTTGGCAATGGGGTGAGTGGTAATCAGTTTGGTGTGGAAACATTTGGCCACGTTGGCAAGATTCTGGAAGATACACTGGATATCGACCACCATGGCATCACAGGCACCGGTAATGATGGCAAGCTCCTGCTGCAAAAACGTTCCTACCGGGGGTACGCCATGGCGCTGCAATATTTCATTGGCCGTACAGCAGATACCGCCCAACTGAATCCCTTTGGCCCCTTTTGACTTGGCATAGTCGACCATTTCTTGGGACTGGGCAACAGCCACGATGACCTCGGACAGAACCGGCTCATGGCCGTGAACAATAATATTAACACAATCCTCCTTCATAACGCCGAGATTGGCTTCAGACTGAACAGGATAAGGGGTTCCGAAAAGTACGTCCTGGAGATCAGTGGCCAACATAGAGCCACCCCAACCATCCGCCAGGGCTGCCCGGGTGCCCTGCTTTATTAAATTTCTGAAATCCTGATCAACACCCATATGGGTGCGGTGCATGATTTCAACAATTTCCCTATCGATATTTCTGGGAAGAACGCCGTTTTTCTTCCATTTCTCATAGAGGACTTCAGGTGCCCGCTTCATGTAAAGAAGTTCACCCACGGGTTTGCCCCATTCATTTAACGCCGTTTCAGCCACTTCGAGAGCGATCTCATCAAGGTCCCGATCGACCTTTTTACCGTCAACTTCAACCATGGTTTCAACACCCAAGTGGGGCGCGATCTGTAAGAGCTTGTCAACATCCTTTATCTTGTAAGAATCGGATTCCTTTCTGGCTGCAGACAAAAAGACTTCGGCCACACAGCGCCCGTGATCTGAATGGGCTGCAGCACCTCCTGCGATCATCCGGATAAAGTTACGTGCTGCAATGGTATTTGCCGTGGCACCACAAAGACCCTTTCTGGTATCTTCACCTTCAATACCCGACTTTGGAAGGGGAAGACGGCAGGGACCCATGGAACAGTTTTTACAGCAAGTCCCCTGAGCACCAATGTTACAAGCTTTCATGGTTACAGCCCGGTCAAAAATAGTCTCAACACCAAGTTCCTGTGCACGCGCCACCATTTCCTGGGTTGCCGCATCAATGGAAACCATACTAGGATCAGCAAGTTTTTTCGGTTTGGCCGTCTTTACTTTTTTTTCTTCCGCCATCTTTCCCTCCTTTTATTGTGGTCGTATTTTCAAAGTTTCTAAAAAACTCAGGTTGGCTACCCTGATCAAAATGATTCCTTTTAGGTCGTGACAAGAAACAATTCCACAAGATTGCGCCGGATTTTGGTTTGTCTACAAGGCACATCCGCCGGTGCATATCAGGATATGTGCCGGTGGATGTAACGCGGTAGACGGGCCAAAAGACAAGCAA
>PKTV01000154.1 GCA_002868985.1 Desulfobacteraceae bacterium
ATCCAAACTTGCAGGCACTGTTAAAGGCCAAAACCCCTTCAGTGACCATATTTGGAAAAACATGGGATCTTAATGTCCGGCAGGTCATGAGCAATACACTTGAAGAAAACCTTGCCATGATCACCGATTCCGTCGAATATTTGAAAAACGGTGATCGGGAGGTGATTTATGATGCTGAACACTTTTTTTACGGCTACAAAGCAAATCCGGATTATGCCTTAAAGACACTGATGGCCGCCATCGATGCCGGTTCGGAATACATCGTGCTGTGCGACACCACTGGCGGGTCCCTTCCCATTGAAATCAAATCGATTATTGATGAGACTCGAAAAGCGTTTTCTGAAAAATACGCTGCAAAAAAGGGTTCGCTTCCGGTCAAGCTCGGGATTCATACCCATAACGACAGCGGCCTGGCTGTGGCCAATTCCATCGAAGCCGTCCAATCCGGTGCGGTAATGGTCCAGGGAACCGTCAATGGATATGGAGAGAGATGCGGCAATGCCGATCTGACCTCGATCATGCCGATTCTCCAGCTAAAAATGAACCGCCCGTGTGTTTCCTCAGAAAATATGGGAAAACTGAGATTGCTCTCACGGTTTGTCAGTGAAACGGCCAACATGATTCCTTTGAACAGCCGTCCCTTTGTCGGTGAAAGCGCATTTGCCCACAAAGGGGGTATTCATGTCAGTGCAATCATGAAAGTATCAAAGGCATACGAACATATGGAGCCCGAGCTTGTGGGAAATCGCCGCCGTGTATTGGTGTCGGATCTTTCGGGAAAAAGCAATATCGAATACAAAGCAAAAGAACTTGGGATCGAGCTTGGAGCCAACGGAACTGACAGCCGTAAGATCGTTACAGAAATAAAACAGATGGAGCAGGATGGATACCAGTTTGACACTGCCGACGGATCATTTAAGATCCTGCTCGAAAAATTTACCGATCAGTTTCAGCCACTTTTTGATTTAAAATCATTTCGGGTCACCGTCGAAAAAGACGAAGATCGTCCCTGTTCAGCCCATGCCACCATCAAGATTTCGGTGGGAGGCAAAGATGAAATCACCGCCGCTGAAGGAGATGGTCCGGTCAGCGCTTTGGATAATGCCCTTCGCAAGGCACTTGACAAATTTTATCCGGATCTTGACGCCATGCGCCTGATCGATTTTAAAGTCTGGGTCATAGATGGCCGCGAGGGAACTGCGGCAAGGGTGCGGGTCTTTATTGAGTCGCGGGATCACGACCATATCTGGAGCACCATCGGTGTTTCCGAAGATATTATTGAAGCCAGCTGGCAAGCACTTGCCGACAGCTTCCAGTATAAGCTGGCAATGCTCAATGATAAAAGGTAAAATCTATCATTATGAAAATGTATGAAATTCTAAAAAAAAGAGAGGGAATCAAAGCCGTGGGACATTTTTCTTATCCTGTCTCGCGGCGTATGCTCGTTCTTATTTTGCGGTTTGCTTAGAGACTTAGAGATAAGATAGTAAAATTCAATATTATCTATATTCAGGTATCAACACATTTATGAATAGGAGCAAAATCATGGAAGAACGAGTCATTATCTTCGACACAACGCTAAGAGATGGTGAGCAATCTCCCGGCGCAAGCATGAATGCAGCAGAAAAGCTGCGCCTTGCCACACAGTTGGAAAAACTCGGCGTAGATGTATTGGAAGCAGGCTTCCCGGCCGCTTCTGAAGGTGATTTTGATGCGGTTTCCAAGATCGCCTCAAAACTCAAAAAGACCGAGGTCGCCGGCCTGGCACGGACGTCAAAAGCTGATATTGATCGCGCCTGGGGCGCTGTCCAGCACGCAGCAAAACCGAGAATTCACACATTTTTGGCCACATCCGATATCCATATGGAGTACAAACTCAACATGACCCGGGACCAGGTTCTCAAAACCACGTCGGAATCTGTCAAATACGCCAAGAGCCTTACCGACAGCATCGAGTTTTCGGCAGAAGATGCCTCACGCAGTGATCGGGATTTTCTTTGCAAGGTCTTTGAGGCGGCCATTGAGGCCGGCGCCACAACCATCAATATTCCGGACACCGTCGGATACGCCATTCCCATGGAATTCGCGGATCTGGTCAATTATGTGATCGACCATACCCCCAATATCAACAAGGCTGTCGTGAGTGTTCACTGTCACAATGACCTCGGCCTTGCCACGGCCAACACCCTTGCAGCGCTGAACAGCGGGGCAAGACAGGCGGAAGTCACCATCAACGGCATCGGCGAACGGGCCGGAAACACCTCGCTGGAAGAAGTTGTTATGTCCCTTCACACGAGGCCCAATTACATGCCGTTCTCGTCCAATATCAAAACAGAACTGATTTATCCCACCAGCCGACTGGTCAGCATGATCACCGGTATTATCGTCCAGCCCAACAAGGCCATTGTCGGCGCAAATGCCTTTGCCCACGAGGCTGGAATTCATCAGGACGGGGTTCTGAAAAACCCCATGACCTATGAAATCATGAAACCTGAAACCGTCGGGCTCAGCGCCAGCAAGTTAGTTCTGGGAAAACACTCCGGAAGACACGCCCTGCGCTCTCACTTGAAGGAAATGGGGTACGATCTTTCCGACGAAGAATTAAAGCTCGTTTTTAAAAAGTTCAAGGAACTGGCCGACAAAAAGAAGCACGTTGTTGACGAGGATCTGGAAGTCATCGTTACGGAAGGCATCTTAAGGACCGCCGAAATTTTCGAACTGGAATATCTGCATGTCACCAGCGGTACCACCGTCATTCCCATGGCAACCGTCAGACTTTTTATCAATGGAAGGCCGGTTCAGGGTACGGGATACGGAAATGGCCCCATCGATGCGGCGTATGACTGCATTGCCAAACTAACGGGAACAGAATCCGAACTTTTGAGATTTTCCATAAGCGCCATTACCAGCGGTACGGATGCCCAGGGCGAGGTTACGGTACGCTTGAAAGAAAACGGCCTGGTTGCACTCGGCCGAGGGGCGGACCCGGATATCATCACCGCCAGTGTGAAAGCTTACATCAACGGACTCAACCGTCTTGAATATTTGAAAGCCAATCCGGTGATGGCAACCACCTGACATTTTTTCACCCGTGCTTAAGGGGTTTGAACAGCCCCTTAAGCAAAACACTTTTTTTTACCCTATTTTCCAAGCATTTTTCTCTTTAACTTTGAATCCGCCGGTTTTTCACCCAGCCATATTGAGAATACCGCCTTTTTGAAATCAAGTCCTTTAATCGTCCCTTTCAATTCTCCCTTGATATAAACACTGACCCCCTGCTCCGGAACATAGATGATATCGTAGATATCGTTTTTTTTGGCGTTTTGTGAAAAATAAGCGTTGAATGTGTCGATCTCTGTTTTAATGGGAGCAATGTTTCCGCCGGTTCCATTTACAAAACCTTCGTTCCAGGCATTCACCAGCTTCTTGCTGGAAACCTCGCTGTGAACAAAGTGCATTCTGATGGCCATGGGGGTATCTGTATCCATGATTTTTTGGGGATCTGTTTGCTTCTCTTTTAAATAAAGCCCGGCAGCATAAACCTTGATAAAGACTTTTTTCCGAAAACCGGCGCCATTTAAAAGTAATTCATCCGTGCCTGCCATCATACTGTCGGGGAGTTCAACTTTGCCGACCTGCTTTGCAACAGCAGCGGGAGACATCATGAAAACAACCAAAACGATAACCAATATTCTTTTCATTTAACTTCTCCTTTCTTATACTGCTAAGTACATGTATTCTTTAATCCGGTCACGTATTTTTAGCTTGGTTTATTCATTCTGCGTATGCAAAAGTGTAAAGTGCCTAAAGTGAGCTAAAGTGCCTAAAATTAAGGTATTCTATCAATTCTAATTATAATTGATCGCGCTGAAAGCGCGTTCCTTAACTTTAGCTCACTTTAGGCACTTCAAACTTCAAACTTTTCGACTTCAGCTTAGACGGACTATTGTCTTTAAAAAAATAAATCATCATATTTATGAATTAGAGAACCAAGCAAATGAACCGGTTATAATTTAAGCGTAGCAATGATATCCGAAATGTCAGA
>PKTV01000385.1 GCA_002868985.1 Desulfobacteraceae bacterium
CTTTAATTCCGCCGGTAAATACAATCTTCATGTCGTACTGATCAATAAGCATATCAGCCAATTCAGCAAATTTTTTATTCGGCCAGAGTTTTGTTTCCCACTTGGCAACGTGATTGATGGCGATAAGGGACTTCACGTCATTTATACCGTGCTGTTTCATAAGCTCATCGATCTTTTTGCGATCATGATTAGATACCGGCAGTTTGTATTCGACCTCGTTGGTGGGAATGCCCACTGCATTTAAAAGCATCATCCCCCTTGAAAGCGCATGAATCTCCATATCTACTGCCGGGACGTGTTCGTTTAAAAAAATATAGCTATGCTCCATATGTTCGAGACCTTTACCGAATCCTATTTTTCGCCGACCTCTGGCAAGGGCGATGAGAATACCGCTTTTTAACAATGCCTGAAAATCAAGTATCATATCATAACGGGTATCTCGCAATGCCTTGATGAAACCAAAGATTTCCTTAATCGTGCTCAAAAAAGATAAACTTCGTAATGCTTTCAACCAGTGCTTACGTTTGGAAACCAAAACGTGATTTAGTGCTTTATGTCCTTGAACAAGGGGGGCTGCGTCTTCTTCCACCAGCCATGTGATATTTGCGTTAGGATAATAGTTCCTGAGGGCATTCAAAGCGGGCAGTGTATGGATGACATCCCCAATGGCACTCAGCTTTACGATGAGGATATTCACAACATTTCCTTTACAACGTTAAACACCATCTCAACACTGATTTGATCCATGCAGTCAAGGTGTCCTTTGGGACATTCCGGTCGAAGGCATGGACTGCATTCCAAAGGAACCTGCACAATTCTGCTGTTCTGACTCAAAGGTCCTGTGGTGATAGAATTGGTGGAACCGAACACCGCAATAAGGGGAACATCCAGAGCCGCGGCGACGTGCATGAGACCGGAATCATTGGTGATAAAAAGATCGCATCTTTCTATCAAAGCCATGGCTTCACCCAGGTTGGTTTTGCCGGAAAGATCAATGGGACGATGCTGCATTCTTTGCGAAATATTCTCACCAAGGTTTCTGTCATTGGGCCCTCCAAAAATGATAATTCGGCCTCCTGTAAACGCCTGTATCTGGTCGGCCAGACGCGCGTAGCGATCAAGTGGCCATTGTTTGGCAGGTCCATAGGTCGCACCGGGATTAATTCCAACTATTTTGTCATCAAGCGATAGATGCTGTTCTAACAAAATTTTTTCTGCTCGGAATCGATCCCTTTGATTTAATCTAAGATAAAGCTCCCGGTTGTCTTCCTTCATACCGAGTCCACGAATAATGTCCAAATAGTAATCGGTTTGATGTTTTTTTTTGATCTCATTCGTACAAGAAACAGCATGTGTAAGTAATAATTGTCGCACATCCGTGTCAAATCCGAACCGAAGCGGTATACCGGCAAGAAATGTAATGAGTGCCGCCTCAAAAGCATTCTGCAAAAGGATCGCTGCATCAAAGTGATATTTTTTCAAATCCCTTGCCAGGCGAAATTTGCCAAAAATGTCTTTATGGCGTCTTTGGTCGTCATAAATTAATAGTCGATCGATATGTTCGCTGTTCTCAAAAACAGGCGCCACCCAAGGCTTGGCCAAAAGGCTGATATGGGTGTTTGGAAAGCGCTCCCGAATTGCCCGTACAGCCGGTGTGGTCATGACCGCATCTCCGATCCAATTTGTAGAACGGATGAGAAGCCGTTTGATATTTATAAAATCTATCTGTTTCATTTTTTTATTTATAGAACACAGATGACGCGGATTTTACGGATTTGCACAGATTTTTTAATCATTGGTAAATATTGCTCGCTTAAATTCAGGGGTTTTACCAAAATTCAGTAATAATCCCACTTCTTTTTCTGTGGCTTTTAAATAGTTTATCAACTGAAATTTATGTTCTTTCCTTAAACTCTCTGCTGACTTAAGTTCTATAATAACATTATCTTCAACTATGATATCGGCAAAATAATCTCCGACTATTACTCAATCATAATAAACCTTTATATTGTATTGCTGTGATATATGGAATCCCATCTTTTTTAATTCAATAACTAAAGCATTTTCGTACACTTTTTCTAAAAAACCATATCCCAATGTATTATAAACTTTATAAAAAGCCTTGATAATCTTTTCAGTAAGTTCCGAATGTAACATATCCATCCTTTCTTCGATCAATGACTTTTCATTTTTTGATCCGTGGGAATCCGTCAAATCCGTGTAATCTGTGTTCTATAGATCAATTTTTCTGGGCCAGGCCTGATACGGTTTTGTTTTCCAGCGCTGGTGAACCCAGAACCATTGATCCGGATAACGACGGATAAAATTTTCGATCACTCTATTATATTCCTCAGTGTTAATCTCAATATCTTTCTGCTTGTCCCCTGTTTTAACGGTAAAGATTTCCGGCCCGAATTCAGCCCTAAACCCCGACTTTTCGCGAACCATAAAGACCGGAACCACCGGTGCTCCTGTTTTAAGGGCCAAAAGCGCCAATCCTTTGTTGGTGCAGGCCCGATGGCCCATAAAATCGACAAAAACACCCTCATACCAGTCCACATTCTGGTCCATCAACAGCACCACCATTTCCCTACGATCAAGACTTCTCAGAATTGCACGTAAAGAGCGTTGTTTGGGGATGACCTTGCCACCAAAACGGCTTCTTAAATTGATAAAAAAGCGATCCAGCGGTTTAAAGTCAAGCGGACGGACAACCATACTAACTGGATACTCAATCATTGAGCCAGCAACCGCTAAAAATTCCCAGTTGCCGCAATGGGCCGTCAGTACCAAGACGCCCTTCCCTTTTTCGTATGCTTTTTTCATATGGCGGAAGCCATCAATTTTGAAATATTTGGCGAGACTTCTTTCATCCAGTTTCAAAGACCAACCGATCTCAAAAACAACCTTTACCAGGTTGATAAATACCTGCCGTGCAATTTTTTTTATCTCTTCAGGCTGTTTTTCATGACCAAAAGCGTATGTCAGGTTATCCATCACGATACCGCGATGTTTTTTGTCGACACAAAAAAGCATTCCTCCCAAGAAATCAGCCATTCTTGCAGTCCATGTTCTCGGGAAAAAACCGAGCAGCTTGAACAGGGTCTCAAAAACACCCGCTGTAATTTTTTCAGAATAACGCATCATATAGCTTGCTTAAGCATTCCGTTCCCACCTTTTGGCATGTTTTAAAAACACATACCAAGATGAATTCATCGCAATAATCAATCCCGGCACACCATCAAGAACGCCGAGTTTCCAAACATAACACTCCAAAAATTTAACAAAGGCATGTCCCACGCCGGCAATAACAAATCCGCTGCCTGCCGGAGTGCGTCCCTGGGCATAAACTTCCGAGAATCGATTAATGGTGTTTACATGATCTGAAATCCCCCGATAAACGTAGTGAAGAATTGGTTTTGAAAGCTGTTTAACTTTCCCGTCTACTTGGAGTTTCTCATGTAGAGCATCATCGCTCCACCTGCTGCTTCCCCTGCGAACAAGACGTATTTTATAGTCAGGGTACCATCCGCCGTGTCTTATCCATCGTCCGAGATATTTTGACAATCTGGGCATTGAAAAACCATTCACTTGGGGATCGGCTTTGTTAACCGCCTCGATCATTTCTTCAGCCAATTCTACTGAAACTTCCTCATCCGCATCAAGATTTAGAATCCAATCTGATCGGATCTGATCCATCGCAAACTGCTTTTGTGGACCAAATCCAGGCCACTCATTAAATACAACCTTTACGCCCATTTTCCGGCAAAGATCCTGAGTTCCATCGGTACTTCCTGAATCAACCACAAGTATCTCATTTGCAAAATCGACACTTTTTAGCAGACGCCCGATTCGATCCACTTCGTTTTTTGTGATAACTGCGATACCGATGGTTGAATTTTCCATGTTCATGAATCTCTTCCTATGCCAAACTTTGGGCTTTGTCCCAATTGAAATAATGGAATGATGGAGTAATGGAATGATGGGCTTGAAGGAGCTTTTAACAATTTAAACAGGTTGTTTCCACTCTTATCCCC
>PKTV01000066.1 GCA_002868985.1 Desulfobacteraceae bacterium
ATGGAGGTGTGGCTTCGCCCATAGAACTTACTGTTTTATGGGCGACACTTCTTTTTCAAGAACAGTCTGCTTCAAAATCTCTAATCTCTTGAATAGATCAAGTTGTTATAATTCGGATTTGAACTGATATATTCCATATTAAAAGTTAAATTTGCCCTGACAGTAGTTTACCTTAAACACAAATCATTAGAATTGAAACTCAGGAAAATATTTTGAGGAGGTATGGAAACATGAAGGCTTTCAAATACTTCTCTGCCCTCATGTTGCTTTTGGTAATCGTCCCGTGTATGGCATCGGAGGTCTATGCCAGTGACGTCGAATTGGGCGATAAGGTAACCATCGTTCCGTCCGGGAATGGAACCAAGCTCTGCCCATATCCCGACTGCAGACAGGGTAATCATGTCACCCGTATACCTAAAGGAACCGTTTTGGAAGTAGAAGGTATGATGAATGTCAAGGTCGGTGATTCAACGATGAAGTGGTTTGAGACGACTTATAAAGAAAAAAGAGGCTGGGTCAGCATTTATGATACGGACCAAGCTGAATAGTGTCCATCCATAAATGTTCTTTTTGCCCAATCTCTGTGTTATGCTCAAAAAATAATCCTCGGAATATTACACATATGCCTGCGGTTATTTTTTTCGCATGTCTTGATATTGAACAAAAATCCTCATTTATGGATGGACACTAGATAGTATCAGAAAGATTTAGAATATTTTTGCTAATACAAGGTTTTTAAAAAGATGAAAATTAATATCCTTATGCTTGGTTTGATAGCAACAGCATTGTTTGTTGGCTTTCCAGCACCAGCGAATGGTATGAGCGCCCGTCCTCCGATAATATTCGAACAGATAGAAGCCGGTCTTTATCTGCAGAAGGATTTGAGACAAGGCAACAAAATGCTAGTGCAGGATAAAAATGGAAAGGTAATTGGCTGGGCAAGAGAGAGCTGTTTGGACAGCAATAAGAAGATTATGTATGATATGAACAATAACGTGAAGGGGTATTTAAAAATGGATCTGATGGATTCCTGGATGCTCAGATTCGTCAACAAATGATGTAAAAACATCAGATTTGTTTGGTATCAAATGTAACCACTTACCCAGAAATGTCTGTCAGGGAGTCCCCTGAAGCGGCTTGAGACTGTAAGGTCGCCTTATTCCTAACCAGGCAAGATTGACGAATGATGTTCTATGATCAGCCATCCATCTTCATATTTTCGATAGACAAAGGTAAATCTTGCAGCTACATCGGTATGGCCGTCGTCTCCCATCAAAGAAAAAGTGTATAGTCCAGAATTTATAGCAATATTATCATATATGCGTATGTTCTGCTCAGTTATTCTTCCATTCGGCTTTTTTGCCAAGAAGTGTACGAAGTAGTCACGTATTTCGTCATGATTATGGCGCACTTTGGCAGATACAGTTGGGAGGAGAATAGCGTTTTCAGCATAACATGCGACAACATTATCTGGATCTCCTGTCTGAAGAGCATCGTTCCACATCACGAATTGATCTAAAATTTCGCTTTTTGTACTCATTGTATTCCTTTCTACGTTGCGGCCATATATGACCTAACATTAGCTGTTTAATAACACTCTTCTTTTTATTATCTTTAAAAAGATGTTGTGATTGCAACAACCATCTTCAGATACATCAAAACAGCAAACCCTGTCAATCGATTTTCCCTTACTTAAAAAGTATATCACACCGATTTTCAGGCCTCAAAATCGTGTTATATAGAATTACATTACAATTATGAATAAAATCGTTTTCTGATTTAATCAAACTTCCTCACAGTTGATTGACTATATTGTAACAGTTGCGAAATATTTCAGAACCTTGGGACACAGGTAAATGGTTGAGCAATCGGGCTGACTTTTTCCATTGTATCAAAATCTTTTGTCGGATATGATTTCTTTTTTCAATCCGATTTGATCTCACGGCAACAAACGGGGGCCATGATGCGAACTCTGCTGATTGCTTTAATTTTATTCTTCGCCTTGACCAGCTGGGCCTTTGCGCTGGTTCATATAGAAAAAGACGGTATATTTTTTTATTTTCCTGAAAACGAAAAAGAAATTGCATCACCTCTAACGGAAAAATTGCCTGAAATGATCGCTTTTCTGGCACTTTGGAAATTGCCAGTTAAACACCCAATCCACATCATCCTAGACGATAAATTAGATGCACCGGAAGTTGAAGTTCATATAATTCCGCACAGGGAAATTCGTATTCCCATCCGTGCACCGGGTGTTCTGGAGGATGGATATACAGAAGCCGATCCTTGGGAATATTTTATTTTTAAGGGCCTGTGTCTTCAAGGTATTTATGGAATCCGGTCCGGTATCCCTGGATTTTTTCACAAGGTTTTTGGCGAAATCATTTCTCCCAATGTCATTATGCCCCAGTGGGTAGAGGAAGGGATATGTAGTTTAATGTATGCACTGTATCGGCAAAAAGAAATCCAGGATCCATTTGAATCAGCAATTTTTCAAGCATCGCCGCCTCCAGATCTTGACATTGTTAGCAATCACCCCCAGATTTGGCCCGGAAATCAAGGCTATAGAATATACGGTAAGCCATTTATATACTGGCTTTACAGAAAATACGGCTGGGAGAAAATTATCGACTTTCTTCGTTCGCATGGACGCGGCCTCATTCCTATCGAAATTGATCTGAAAGCACGACAAGTCTTCGGTAAGACCGGCGTTGCGTTATGGAGAGAATTTCAGAATGAGCATACACGTGAGCCTGACGCCACACCGGGTCTTCTTATAACAGGGTACTGGAGCGAACCATTCGTTTTTTGGAATCAGGCCGGCGTGTATCCCGGTAAACTTAAGATACGGAATCGCGGAAGATATGGCTATGCTGAACCGGATGGTACGCTGTGGGTTTCTGAATATGACAAAGCATCGAAAATATACAAATACTCAAAAGGAACCGCCGTATCAACCGATACAAAACACCTCTGGGATCCGGGATTAGGGCGCGTTGCAGTTACCCGAAAAGGTCACCTTCCCCAGATCATTGTTTTCCCAAATGATTCAAAAGGGGGTTTTCGCTTATCAGAAAAATTAGAAAAAGACCAAGTAGAAACGATCTCGGCACCTCCGGGCATCCTTCAGCTTTCCGGACCTGTTCGTGACAAAAAGGGAAGAATCGCTGTAGCCGGTAATCTGGCAGGCAACTGGGACATCTGGGTCTTTGACGGCCAATGGAATAGGATGACTAATACATTGTCAATTGAAATGGATCCATGGTGGGAGAATGATTCTCTTGTATACGTTTCGAATATTTCGGGCAGATTTCAGATCCATGGAGCAGATCAAAGCCAGATAACACATTCAGAATATGGCGCAATTCTACCAAGGCAGGGACAGTTTTTAAATCTCATACAGAACGGATGGCAAGTTCAGAGCTATGAAATCGGTCGACAGCCTTTCACTAAATTTGAATTTTTACCTGAAAGCTTGATTGACGTTGCTTCAAAACCTACAACCCTTGAGACTAAACCTTACGATCCTTTTAAAAGCGTCTGGCCCAACTATATCAGGCCGGATATATTTATCGGAGCCACTGATCTGCAACTGGGCATTGCCACAAAAAGCAGAGATGTTACCGGCAACTATGCAACCGATGCAGGCATCCGCTACTCTTTTGATTCTGATTATCTCGCTTTACGGGCAGCATTCCAGGCCAGACAATTCGGTACTCAGTATACAAGATATCCACTTTCATACCAAACGGCACTGGCTCAAAAAGTAGATGAATCTCGAAACGAGATCAAATTGTTCTGGAGACCCACAGACCTTAAAAAGACAAAACGTGCTGAGGAATTGAGATCTTCGGATGTGACTGAATTTTCTCAAGGTATTGAACTTTCGGTGAACTGGCGCAATTATAAACCACTTGAAGAGGAGGGGCCGACCGAAGATGAGTTCTGGGCCGCACTTGCCGTTGTAAACACATGGGGTATCCTACGAGGCTGGGGAAGTCTGGAACTTCTATCCGAGGACAG
>PKTV01000292.1 GCA_002868985.1 Desulfobacteraceae bacterium
CCGGATATTGTTCAGCCCAATCCTGGACTTTCATTCCATCGAATTCACCCAAGTCCATTTCAATCAAACCCTTTTCTTCAAATATTGGCGTTGAAGGGTGAAAGACTTTTATCAGGCGTGCAGTCTCAAGCGCACGAAGAAGAGGGCTGGTATATATAGCCATCAAAGGTTTATTTTTTAGGGCCAATGCCAGTGCTCTGACCTGTTTTTTTCCTTCTTGATTCAGCGGCAAATTGCTCCTACCTTGAAATCGCTGAATCCTGTTCCATTCGGTCTCACCATGTCGAACCAGGTAAATACGCATAGTTTTTATTCCATGCTTGTTGATATTATAAAAAAAGCTTGGCCTTTCATCTTAAAAGTGTGTGTTTAGCCCCCAAAAGGGCCTTTTAAGGCCTTATCCGAAGCAAATTTTGAACGTTTTATACATTATCTCAATATGTTGCTGTGGTCAGACCCACCATTGCTCAAAACCCGAAACTCAGCCTGCCTAAAACATCATAAGCGCTTTGTCCCTTGAGTTTAAGAACAACCCCTTCACCGGATGAGACACCCTCTCCGGCGATTTCTAAGATGGTTACAAAATGCGTAACCAAAATAATCAAATCGCCGGTTGCGTCAAGATTTGCGATGAAAGACCGCAACGCTCTGATATTCGGTTCCCGATTTTGCGGGAGTTCAAAAAAAGAGTTCAGGGCCGGCAGCTCCGTAACGGATCCAAAGTTCAACAAAGCCGCCGTTTCCAGGCAGCGGCACCACTGGCTGGAATAGACGTTGGCGACCTTGATTCCTTTTGAACGGAGCCAGTCACCAATGGTTCGGGCCTGAGAGCGGCCGCGATCGTCCAGATTGCGTTGGGTTGAACAATCTCCAATTTTAAAGTGGGAAGGGTCGCCGGACCCGGGAGCATAGGCATGGCGGATCATCAGAATGTGCCCGCCGGACTTCATTTGTTCGATCAAATCGCCCGGATCCGCTTGGGTGTTGGTTACGGCAAGCGCCATCAACCCTAAAAAGCTGAATATGCAAACTTTAAGAAAACGCATCATTTTCTCTCATTAATAAGGGTCAAAGGCAGACCTGACCCCATTTCAATACTTATTTATGTACGTGAAGTCTCTCCCAAGATCCCGAAACGCATAAAATCATAGACTTCCCGTTTATTTCCCCAGGTAAAAAAATGTCAATAATTAATATTTAAGATTTATCCCGTTAAACCTGTTTTATTTTGTTTAACCGGGATGCGACCCCCATGTCTCTTTCAAATAAAAACTTATAATTTAAGAGGCGTCCAGCAAATCCCCACTTAGACGATTACAGTCTTTGCAGCCAAATACTAAAAATTGGATCAACCGTCCGGTATCGACTGTCAGTGTCAACTTCGACCAGATCCATTTGTCTCAGTTTTTTAATAGCAGACTGAACGCCGCCGATCGATCCAAGATCATGTTTGCGGATGTAATTGTTCGACAAGATAGTTTTAGACGGTTCAGCCGCCAGAGCCCGCAACAGTGCAATTTGTCTCGGTGCAAGCGACTGAAGGGTTGCCTGGTAGAAATATGTTTCGTTGTCGATCATGATTTCCAGTGCTTTGGTAATATTTTTAGCCTGCACGACTTTACCGGACACCGCATAGACGTTAAGGGCTAATTTTTGCGCGTAGTATGGGTACTGTCGTGATATGGACGAGATGTTTTGGGCATTTTTTTCTGAGCAGGGCTTACCGCCTTTTTTAAATTGGGCGACCAGATATTCGACCAGATCATCATGAGGCAGTCTCTTAAGTTCATACAATTGAGCGCTTTGGAACAAGGGCCGGTTTTTTTCGTTGAACATTTCCAGTAATATACGGCGGCGGCTGCCGACAAAAAAATAGGATGATTGCTGGAACTGAATATGCGACCTGAGCGTACTTTCTATACGCTTTTCTTTTAGTTCCGTAATTTCTTGAAACTCATCAAAGACAATATGGATTTTTCCAGGGCCGGCCTGTTCCATGAACACGCCCAGATCCTCAAGGGTTTTATCCAGCAGATCGATGCCATGAAGGTTGGGTCTCGCCAGCTCGATGCTGATACTGAAACTACCGTCTTCAGCAGGTTGAAATACCGGCCTGAAAGTTGTCAGTATCCGAAGGGCTTTTTTCATTAAAGATTCATTGCGTTGAATAAAAGTATAAACGCTCCTGGCGATTTTGCCGGCTACATCGTCGACAGATGTAACACCGAAAAAGTCAGCATAAAGGACAAGCATTCCTTGCTTGGCGAGATTTGCCTGAACCCTTTTTACCAGCGAAGTTTTGCCAAATCGACGAGGAGAAAAAAGTACAACGTTGGTACCGTCTATAGCATACGAGGTCAGTTGCTCCAGTTCCTCGACTCTATTGCAAAACGGGGCGTCCGGAGGAATCACGGAGAGGACAAACGGATTTTTTGACATTGTTATTGCACCTCAATTATTGTTTAACCATTATTGTAATACAATAACATCGAAAGTCAACCTTTTTTTCTTCTTGATGTTAGCTTTTACCCCACGGGAAAGCCGATGCAGGTAAAAAAATATCAATAATTAATATTTAAGATTTATCCCGCCTGTCCTGTTAAATCTGTTTTTTTCCATTTAACCGGGATGCGACCCCCATGTCTTTTCAGTCCAATCTGCCCATTCAAACTTCCTCATGGCTTAAAAGAGCTTGCTTGCTTTCTTTGTCATTTCTTTGCTTTAGCTCGGCTCTGACCATCAACGCCAATAAGACCGAGATCGAAATTATCGCTCTAAAGGAATAAATGGTGGCCAAGACGCCTTTGCTCGAAACCAGTGAAATGCACGGAGCTAAAAACAGGCCGATCCAAACAACAAATGATTCCGTATTCTTGTTGGACTTCCATATCCTGCTTATCACCGGAAAATAGGCGATGACGAGAATCACCTGAATCGAAACATTGGACACAACGTGATTCTGAAAGATAAGCCAGAGCACCACGATAACTAAAACTGCGATTAGGCAGCCGACATCGAATGTGTTGAATCGAGTGCTTCGATCACCGAATATGAATACGAACACGGTAACGGTCAAAACAAAGACAAGATCTGTGGTGTTCTGGATATTGTCGAGAAAACTGTAGTCTCCTGAAGACAAATAGGTGACTAAACTGCCACCCACTGCAATAGAGAAGAAAACCCACATGGCCATAGCAGGTTTGATCCTATCTTTCCAAATCAGCCAACAATATCTTACCAAAATAAAGAAGTTAATCGCCACAACTGCAATAATAGAAGTTTCTCTCACCTGAATCCTTTTTGCATGATATGCATTCAGAAAACTTTAACTTCAATCAATTTTTATAAAGTTAAACAAAATCCTAGTTAATTTTCCTTAATCTAAAAATAACCGTTCCACCTTCAGTATAAGGTGGTCCGGGATCAATGCATTGAATATAGGCATTATCTTGGTCATCCGCTTTTGTTAAACCAAGTTGAAATGGGTTCCAGTTTTTCTCCAATATCAAAGCATAATGCAATATTGATGGAAGCGCATGTGTGCATAGAGCATCCGTCATTTCTAAATTTATTTGTGGGTTTTGAATGATTACTCTATCCCCCACCTTATATACTGGGCAATGTCCTCTTATATCATGAACTGTAATTTCCAGCATGACTCTCTCCCCTTGTATTCCATCTGCACTTGTTTCAGTTTTGCAAAATACTCACCCTTTGTAACAAAATTTTTATCAATCATCAACATAATCAATGCGTCAACCTGTATGGAGTTTGCCACAAAAACCTCTCTAAAACCAACCGGTTCATCTTGATCAATTTTTTGTGCCAAGGGACATAACACTGTTTCAATAAGTATTGAATGTATCTAAAAGTTCAAAAAAAGGTCTATGAAATTTATGTTAATTGAGCCTTGAGCAATTAGATCCATAATGGACAATAGCAGAAACGGCTTGTGAGGTGTCTGATGAGTAGTGAGAGCAGACCAGAGTTTCGTGAGGTAACTTTATTGACAATTACA
>PKTV01000427.1 GCA_002868985.1 Desulfobacteraceae bacterium
TAAATTATTTTGCTTTAAACCATAGCATTTAATTATTTTGACCTAAATTATTTTGCTAATGTTATAAAATGTTGGCAAAAGCAAACAAGGTTCTGTTATGGAAATCCAAAAACCGCTTTTGAAAATTTGCAACCTAAGTGTTCATTACGGCGACATTCAGGTGCTGAAAAAGATCAACCTGTCGGTATGCGCCAATCAAATCATTTCCGTTGTTGGCGTCAACGGTTCGGGAAAGACAACTTTAATGAAGGCCGTCGCGGGCATTCTCCGTCCCATCAAAGGGGTGATCCATTATCAACATGAGGAGATACAAACGCTTCCGGTGTACGATGTGGTCCGCCGTGGTCTGGTTTATGTGCCAGAAGGAATGAATGTCTTCCCTTTCATGAGCGTGTTGGAGAATCTGGACGTTGGCGCATACGTGGCCAGAGAAAAAAAACAGGACCGACTTTCATTTGTATTTGAAATCTTTCCTGTACTTGCCGAGAAACGGCGACAAATGGCCGGAACGTTGAGTGGGGGTCAGAAAAGAATGCTGGCGATTGCTCGGGGCCTGATGAGCGATCCCCGCCTTATTCTTTTGGACGATCCATTTCTGGGACTGGCGCCAAGGGATGTGGATCGGCTGTGCAATATCTTTAGGCAGATCCGCAGTCACGGTGTAACGCTGTTTTTAGCCGGTCAGCACGTGCGTAGAATCTTGAGGGTAGCGACCAAATCGTTTCTATTAGAAGAAGGTAAAATAACACTTTCAGGCAGCGGAGAACAGCTTATGGGGCATCCGCACTTGCGTGAAACTCTCTTTGGGATTGTCGCGGAATCCGGTATTGACATCCCGTGACCACTAAAATCTGCAATCCCGAACTTCAAAAGATTCAGTAGAATCAAGTGACCGAAACCTAAATGTTTATTGACTTAACATATAACTTTAGAATATTATTCATTTAATGATCTGTTTTTAGCATTTTTAATTCTAATATTGGAGGTTGAACAATGACCGAGGGACTGAAAGTCGGTATCACCCATGAAATGGAACGAGAAACCACCGAAGACATGTCTGCACAAAAGGTCTTCCCCTATGTACCCCATGTCTATGCCACAAGCGTGATGGTTGGACATATGGAAGCGGTTTGTGCCGAAATGGTCCTCCCTCACCTCGGTGAAGGTGAGCAAACCGTCGGAACCGGTATGAAATTTAAACACATTGCTGCTACGCCTTTGGGGATGAAGGTTCGCTACAGTGCCAAGTTAGCGGAAGTGGATGGTCCCAAACTGACGTTTGAGGTAGAAGGCTTTGATGAGGTGGACAAGATTGGTGTCGCCACACACCAGCGTTTTATTATCAACGCCGAAAAGTTTAACAGCCGAGTCGCAAAAAAGGCAGAGAAAACAAAGTGATCAGAAATCAGAGGTCAGAGATCGGGATGTATTCGTGTCTCTTATTTTGAAAGCCGAAATGCTGTAACCATTTTGGATGTCGAAGAATTTAAAAATACTTGGTGAAAACATTTAATTTTCACCTATAATTGAGGGGTCGGGGAGTTTTTCTCATAGATCCTTGAATATAGCGGAATGGATGATCTTTTTTTAAATCGGATGCTGTCTGAGTGGCTTAGGAATCGTTTGAAAAAACAGGCGCATACCGAAATCGTATCTTTAAAAAAAATTGAAATAACACAGAGGACCTATTGATATTCCAAAGATAGTTTCCTGTTTTTTCTTTACGATCCCTTGCCGCGAGTTCATGCGATTTAAAAAAGATTATCCATGGAGCGGTTGTTTAGAAAAACTCTCCGACCCCTCACCTATAATTAACATATTATAGATTTTTTCGAAAGGAGGGGTAGACCATGGCAGTGACGGATCCCATTCGCCAGTTGGATGCCATTCTGAAACCCAAAAGCGTGGCCGTTATCGGCGCCTCAACCAGCCCGGACAAAATGGGCCATGAAATTCTGAAAAACATCATCGACAGCGGCTTTGAGGGAACCGTTTATCCCATCAACCCCAAGGCTGATGTTATTCTCGACCTTCCCTGTCACAAGAGCGTCAAGGACATTGCCAAAGCACCGGACATGGCTGTTATCATCATTCCGGCCCGATTTGTACCCCAGGCAGTTCAGGAATGCGGTGAAGCCGGTGTGAAGGGCGCGGTGATCATTACCGGCGCCTTCAGTGAGGCCGGTGACGAAGGCGAACAGCTTCAAAATCAAGTCGTTGAGGCAGCGAATAAATTCGGCGTTCGTATCATCGGGCCCAACTGCCAGGGCGTAAACAATCCCCATCATCCCTTGTGTGCGTCCTGGCCGCTGCTGACCTACCAGGGCAAGATTGCACTCATTTCTCAGAGTGGCACGGTAGGCGCCGCCATGATGGACTGGTTGTCCGAGGATAAGCTTGGGACTGCCAGTTTTGTCAGTATGGGCAACCGGGCGGATGTGGATGAAGCGGACCTTATTGCCTATTTTAATCAGGATCCCAACACCGAGGTAATTGCTGCTTATATCGAAGGGATCAAACGTCCCGAACGGTTCATTCAGGCGGTGGAACAACTTCAAAAGCCGTTGGTGGTTCTTAAATCCGGCCGGACTCCCAAGGGAAAGGTGGCGGCCGAGTCCCACACCAAAGCTTTGGCCGGTGCGGATGCTATTTATGAAGCCCTTTTTGCAAAATATAACATTTGCAGGGCTTACACGGCGGAAGAGTTTTATGACTACGCCAAGGCCCTGGCTTATCTGAAACCACCAAAAGGCAATCGTATTCTTTTTATCACCACATCGGGAAGTGCCGCTATTCTGGCAACAGATCAGGCTGAGCAAGAAGGTTTAGACGTTTTTCCTCTGCCTGAGGAAGCGGTGGAGGCTGTAACGCCGCTCATTCCGGCCCATGCCATAAAGGCCAATCCTATCGATCTTACCGGAGATGCCACCGCTCAGATGTTTGGCGATGTTATTGAGGTCACCCGCAAATACTATGATACACTGGGTGTAATTTTTGGAGATCCGGTGGAAGATGCCTCCAGTGTCGTAACGCCCAATGCCAATGAGCTGATTATTTTTTATGGAGGGGCCGACGTCGAACGTTATGAAAGTGAACGCATGCACCTTAAAGGAATTCCGGTTTTCCCCACTCCCGAACGCGGAATAAAGGCCCTGGCCCAGGTACTTGAGCGTAAAACGCTGGATGCACCTCAGAAACCGACCCTGACTGTTCCGGCCGCCGGCCGGCAACTGCCGCTTCATCAGGCATTTTCACGCATCGCCGAACAAGGCTTGCCCTGTACCGAATTTGCGATAGCGGACAGCCGGACCCATGCCGTTCAGCTTGCACAGGAACAGGGCTTCCCGGTAGCGCTTAAAATCAGCTCTCCCGATATTCTGCATAAGAGCGATGTCGGCGGTGTACAGCTTGATCTGAGTTCTGCTGAAGCGGTTGAAAAAGCTTACGATGAGTTGCTGTCAGCTGTGAAACGCAACAATCCCGAAGCTCAGGTGGATGGCGTGTTGGTGAGCAAAATGGCGTCACCCGGACTGGAGGTTATTGTGGGAATGAATCGTGATCCTCAATTCGGTCCGGTGATTCTTTTTGGCCTTGGCGGTATCATGGTGGAAATTTTTCAGGATGTGAGCCTCAGACTTCTTCCCTTGACAAAGGAAGAGGCCTTGACCATGATACGGGAAATAAAAGGATACAGGCTTATTTCCGGCTATCGCGGCCGGCCGGCAGTGGATGAACAGGCCCTTGTAGACTGTTTATTGGCAGTTTCGCGTATATCCGAAGACTATCCCGAAATCGTTGAAATCGATCTTAATCCGGTCTTCGCCTATCCAAACGGAATACTAGTGGCAGATGTGAGGATGATTGTAACTTAGGGTAAGGAAAAAACCCGATGATGAATGAATTTGATAACCTTGTTTCAAGGCTCAAGAAGAAGTACCCCATGCTGCAAAACTTTACCGATCGCACCTTTGGTGTGGAGATCGAATTTTTCGGTCTGA
>PKTV01000260.1 GCA_002868985.1 Desulfobacteraceae bacterium
GAAAAATTAGACATGCAAATTTCCGAGGACATTAAAAAAACAAGTATTCAACATAAACAATATATAAGCCGGCGAATAAACGAAGCCTGGTATATGGGATTTTATCGGGTCAATGGCGCCCCCTTGGCGTTTGTGTTGAGTGTTCCTGCAAAAACCGTGCTTAAGCCTCTCCATCGGCTGACGTTTCAAATGGCGGCACTGAATTTGTCAATAATATTTGGCCTTTTTTTCTTGTTGATTGTTGTTGTCCGAAAAATTTCCCGACCCATTATTGACCTGAAAAACTCCGCAGTCCAAGTGACTGAAGAGGGCCCTTACCGTGATGCGATTGAAGTAAAAAGCAGTGACGAGGTTGGGCAATTAACCGGAGCATTCAATGAGATGATGGAAGGATTGCGCCAAAGGGATTTTATCCGGGACACCTTCGGCCGGTACGTGACCAAAGAAGTGGTGAAAGAACTTTTGGATACATCAGACGGCCTAAAATTGGGCGGTGAAATAAGAGAAGTAACAATTATGCTCAGTGATCTTAGAGGGTTTACCCCTATTGCTGAACAGTTACGTCCTGATCAGGTCATCGAAGTTCTAAACAGTTATTTAAGCCAAATGTCCAAGATCATCGGGCAATATAAAGGGACTATCAATGAATTTATCGGCGATGCTATACTGACGTTTTTCGGTGCACCGGTCAAATATGGCGACAGCCCGGCCCGGGCAGTGGCCTGTGCATTGGCCATGCAACTGGGCATGGAAGAAGTAAACCGAAAAAACAATGAAAAGGGCCTTCCTCCTCTCTATATGGGCATCGGCATCAATACAGGGGATGTCATCGTCGGAAATATCGGAAGCAAAGAACGCGCAAAATATGGTGTTGTTGGGCACAATATCAATTTAACATCCCGGGTGGAAGGGTCAACCATAGGGGGGCAAATCCTGATTACCCCATCGACCCATGAAAAGATCAAAGATTTGTTGATCGTCCGTTCCGTTCGGTCCATAAGATTTAAGGGTGTAGAAGAGAGTATCGATCTATATGACGTGATCGGCATGAAAGCTCCCTACAACTTAATGCTTCCGGATGTGACAGACGAAAGGACTCCTTTAAAGACACCAATTTCGGTAACGTTAAACCGAATGAAAGACAAAAAGGCGGTGTCAGAGGCCATTGTTGCAGAACTGACGCACTTTTCGAGCCTATGGGCGACGTTGAAGGTAGCAGAAGAAATCGCTCCTCTCCAGGAGCTTCGGATCGATTTTATCGGCGAGAAAACCGATGGGAAGGTTTATATGTATGCAAAAGTGGCGAATGTAACCCGTCAGGATGATCACTATCTGCATTCGGTACATATCTCTTATCTGACGCCCATGGTCACACAATTTATTAAGCGCTTGTCCGAACCCGAATCTTTTCCATCAGAAAGGTGAAAATAAAGTTATGAACATTGGTATCATTACTGCCGAAGGTTACGATTATCCCCCCACAAAGCGATTGGCGAAAGTGGCTGCTGAAAAGGGACACCGGATTATCATTGTGGACCCTATCTACGTCTGGCCGGTTTTGGTGAGCGGTAGCCCTGATTTGGAAGGTGAGCTCGATATTTCAATGTTGGATGTTGTTTTACCACGTCAGGGTGCAACCGTGAACGACTCCAGTCTGAAACTGGTTCCGCATCTTCATCATATGGGAGTTCCGCTGGTCAACAAACTGGATGCCATCCGTCTGGCAAAAGATCAGTTCCTTACCCTTCAGGCCTTGTCTTCTGTTCAGATACCGATTCCTGACACCGGATTTATCAACGCCTATGAGGGCTTTCAGTCGGTTTTAGACCGATTGGGCGGATATCCGGTGGTCATTAAACCGGTCAGCGGTCGTGTGGGAGAAGGGGTCTTTCTGGTTAACGATGACCATAAAGCCAGGTTAATCCTTCACAACAATCTAGAGACCGGTAAAGGCATATTGATTCAGAGATTTATTCCACCGGAAAACAGACTCGATATCCGCGTCCTTGTCATCGGCGGCAAGGTCGCCGGAGCCATGAAACTCAAGCCGAAACCAGGAGATTTCAGATCTAATTTTCATCTGACCCAAAAAAGCTGGCCTGTGGAACTGTTACCCGAGTGGGAAGAAATTGCACTTAAGGCAGCAGATGCGCTCGGCCTTGAAATTGCCGGGGTGGATTTAATTGTGGATGCCGATGGAAAGGTTCGCGTCATCGAGCTCAATTATTCTCCCGGTTTCAGTGGTCTGGAAGCAGCAACCGGTCTGGATATCGCCGGTCGAATCATCGATTATGTTGTTGAAACTTACGGATAATCCCTTAAAATTGGATTTTGTGCTTTTTTTGACAAAACTTTTTCCGTTCTGCCACTAAGGCACCAAGGCACGAAAAAAGAATAATAAATATATCCTTTGTGCCTGCCCGCCATCGGCTTCGCCTTAGGCGAGGCGGGCGGGTCTTAGTGCCTTTGTGGCAATATTTTTGGTTCCCCGATAAATCGGGATTTCCGCTTCGCTACAACTTGCTTGGCCGGTAAAGGGTGCATCATGTCTGAGATTTATTTTTCCAATTATCAACTGGAAAGAAACACCCACTATTTTTTGTATATCGGGTCTATCAAAAATTACGGCCTGAATATCTTTCTCAAAGAAGCCCTTTCTAAAATTTACAACCGCAAATTTGATTTTATTTCGATTATTCAGGATATTTTTGCACAATATCCCTATCCCAACCTGATGGTCGTCAATCCATTGGTCAATGAATTTTCTCGCACACACGGTCGAAAAGCAAGTTGTAGAGTCCCTACTAGAGATTTCTTGTCGAGCGTTTCAAATAATCCTCACGTTCAAGAGCTGGTAAAAAAGCTCCTTGATCGACAGAAAAAGCTGTACATTTATATGTATGAGAGTTTGCCGGAAATGAAGTTTGATCAATTACCCGGTGTTTTCATTGTTGGTCCTGACAGTAAAATTTCCGAAAGGCTAAACAGCAAAATATTCCAGTATGAGACCTGTAAAAATTTTCTTCCCATGGTGGACTTTCGTATTTGTAACGGATTGGATGAACTTTTAAAGACAACGGATAAACTCTGGTCTAACTGGACGGAAGGTATTTTCGTCAGCGAAGAATGGAGCGCCGGCGGATTGAAAAGCATTGTTGCCCATAGTCCTGATGATATCATAAAAAAATTTAAGGATAATAAACTAAACTATCTTATCAGTCGATTCATTCCCCATGATTCTGATCCCACAGTGCTTGGCGTTGTCGCCAATGAGAATGACATCTACATCGCCGGCATTGCAGATCAGTTCATCGAACACGGCAATCAGTTTGTCGGTTCCGCTTTTCCGACGATACTGGAGAAAACGTTGACTATCCAACTGAAAAATCATACCCGAAGGGTCGGTCAATGGCTGGCACGGGAAGGATTTCGGGGCATATTCGGCTGCGATTATCTGGTGGACCCACAGGGACGCATTTTTTTTCTTGAAGTGAATGCCCGGAAACAGGGAACCGCCATGGAGTTTTGCTGCACCCTTGAAAATACGCTGCCCAAAGGATCGGCAATGCTTCCGGAACTGGAGTATTATGCGGTTTTCCAGGAAAGATTCCCTGATCACACCATAGAGATGCAAAACAATTTTAAAAAAATCCACTGGGCTACGCATAACTACAAAACCCGTGACATGGTGAATACAAGATCGACGATTTTTTGTCATGGTTCCGAGCGGAAGGCGTTTCGACAACTGGCAGAAAACCGGGTGAAACAAGATGTTTTAATTTTTGATCACATCGGCAGCGGACTTGTTGTGGCAGAAAAATCCTTTCTTGCACGCGTTGTTGCTCTGGGACAAAATCGATCAAGTGTTCTCAAAGGGCTTGAGCAAGGAAAGAAAAATATTGAATCGACCACAGCAAAATCTTAAATAGAACTGATACGGTATGTTTTTACTCAATGACTACGACTACGATCTTCCCGAAGAACGGATCGCTCA
>PKTV01000339.1 GCA_002868985.1 Desulfobacteraceae bacterium
GCCCTGCTGCGGCAAGCAAGGCTCCGATCCAGGTTCCGGCGTTGGGGTGTTGGCCCCAGAAAAGGCCCAGGATCGTCACAATGACGACATAAAGACCGGTGATAAAACCGGCATTTCCTGCCGTTGTGTAGACCAGACCCACCTGTTGCAGGGATGCGCCTGCAAATGCGGTGCTTCCCAATAAACCGCCACCGAATATCAACGTTTTTGTGCCGGCAGAGGAAGCACTTTTTCTCGAGGTATTTTTCTGGATGCCGTTTCTTAGGATCAGCGGCAAAAGAACGAGACTCCCTAAAGCAAACCGGACGCCGTTAAACGTAAATGGTCCCACATAATCCATGCCGATCCTTTGGGCGACAAAAGCGAATCCCCATATGACCGAGGTAAGAAGCAGCAACGCATCGGATTTCAATGTTTGTATTTTCATAACTACGTGTGTTTAAAAACCTTATTTGAAATATTCCAACTTAAAAACATTTGAAGATACATAACCGGATTTTTTAAGTCAAGCATTGATACCCAACACAACGGATTCAGCTTTAATTCCACATTTTTAATTTGAATTCATTCCGTGCTGCTCCGAGAAAGGGAGTTTTTGACAAGCAGCCGGAAAATTCAAATTTGAAGGATCTTCAATTGGGTGTTGACAAAGAATGTTTTTTTAGGATATGGGATAAATCAACAGCAATCAAAAAAACCATTTGAGGCTTATATGAAAATCAGAAACTGGTGGTGGTGGCAAATGACATGAAGTTTGCTCATCACCTGATTGGGCTTTAGATAGCACATCAAGGGCTGTGAGCAACTTCGGGGTTTCACGAAGTAGCTCACGGCTCTTTTGGTTTACAAGCCGGGGCTGATTCGGGCAACCCCGGCTTTTTTTATTTTCTTTTAAAAGGAGGTTTTCATGGAAATCAGGAAGGTATTTTTAACGGAATCGGAAATCCCGAGGCAATGGTATAATTTGCTGGCGGACATCAAGTTGAATCCACCGTTGGGCCCGGACGGAAAGCCGGTGACGCCCGATATGTTGGCCCCGGTTTTTCCCATGAATCTGATCGAACAGGAGGTCAGTAGCGAGAGATGGATCGATATCCCCGAAGATGTCCTTAAGGTGTTGAACATCTGGCGGCCCTCACCCCTGATCCGTGCCCTTTCACTTGAGGCGTATCTGGATACACCGGCCAGGATCTACTACAAGAACGAAAGCGTCAGCCCGCCCGGCAGCCATAAGCCCAACACAGCCGTGCCTCAGGCATATTATAACAAGGTGTTCGGCATCAAGAAAATCACCACAGAGACCGGGGCCGGACAATGGGGAAGTGCGCTGGCATTTGCGTGTTCTCAGTTTGGCATCGAGTGTAAGGTATTTATGGTACGGGTCAGTTTCAAACAAAAACCCTACCGCAAATCAATGATGGAAACATGGGGTGCTAAATGTGTGGCCAGCCCCAGTTCGGAGACCAAAGCCGGTCAGGATATCCTTGCCACCCATCCGGATACACCCGGAAGCCTCGGCATCGCCATCAGTGAAGCCATCGAAGCCGCCGTGACCGACACCAGCGGCCAGACACGTTACTCTCTGGGGAGCGTTCTCAATCACGTGCTCTTACATCAGACCATCATTGGATTGGAAGCCAAAAAGCAAATGGAGAAAGTCGGTGAATATCCCGATATCATATTGGGTTGTGCCGGCGGTGGGAGCAATTTCGCGGGCATCTCCTTTCCATTTGTTTACGACAAAATTAACGGAAAGGATATTGACATTTATCCGGTGGAACCGGCTGCCTGCCCCACACTCACCCGGGCCCCCTTTGTTTACGATCACGGTGATACGGCCAGATACACCCCGCTGCTTCCCATGCACAGTCTGGGACATGCCTTTGTTCCGCCGCCGGTGCATGCCGGAGGCCTCCGTTATCACGGCATGGCCCCCATGGTCAGCCAACTGGTGGCTGAAGGTATCATCGAGCCCAAGGCCGTCAGCCAATTGGATGCCTATGCCGCCGGTGTGGTTTTTGCCAGAACCGAGGGCATCATTCCGGCGCCGGAAACAAATCATGTCATTTCCAGTGTCATAGCAGAGGCTTTAAAAGCCAAGGAAGAGGGTAAAGAAAAAGTCATCCTATTTAATTTCAGCGGTCACGGGTTGATCGACCTGGTGGGTTACGATAAATATTTTTCTAAGGAATTAACCAATTTTGCCCTATCCGAAAAAGAAATTAAAGCCGCTGAAAAGGTCTTTGAAAATTTTCCCAAACCCGAGCTGTTAAAGAGCCGGTGATGATCCGACATTTAATCTCGGAATACAAGAAATGTTTGAACCGATGAGGAAAAAGGAGGAAGGATTGATGAAATTCGCTAAAACATTAAATGGTGTTGTATTCGCATTGATGGTGACGTTGGCAGCCGGTTTGCCGGTCCAGGCCTATGATTTACCATCCGTGAATCTGGGTTTTACCAGTTTTTTGGATGGGGGTCCTCCGTCCGGGCCGGGATTTTACTTTTCCCAGTACGTTCAGTACTGGACCTCTGACGAATTTAAGGATTCCAATGGCGATCGGCTGTTACCGGAGGTGGCCGATGAAGATCTTAAAGCCTGGATCAGTTTGTCCCAGTTCATCTACCAGTCCGATCAAGCGCTGCTCTTTGGTGGAAAATGGGGATTAGATGTGATCATACCTTACGTCGGGCTTGATTTCAGTTCAAACTTAGGGGCATTAGGACCTGAGGATAACGGAAGTGGTTTGGGAGACATTCTGGTGGGACCCTTTTTGCAATGGGACCCGATCATGGGTGCCAACGGTCCTCGATTCATGCATCGGATTGAGTTTCAGATGATTTTTCCCACCGGCGAATACGATGAAAATAAAGAATTGAATCCCGGCAGCAATTTCTTCTCTTTTAACCCATACTGGGCGGGGACCCTGTTTATTACACCCAAATGGACGGCCACCACCCGGATTCACTATCTCATAAACGCTGATAACAACGATCCTAACCGGGCGTACAAAGCGCAGGGTGCCAATGATACTCGGGCCGGACAGGCGATCCATCTCAATTTTGCAACTGCGTGCGAAATTCTTCCCAAGCGCCTGCGTTTGGGTGTGAACGGCTATTACCTCAAACAAGTTAACGATACGCAAAAAAACGGTGTTGATATTCCAGACTCCAAGGAACAGGTTTTTGGAATCGGTCCGGGAGCAGTTTACCACTTTTCCAAAGACGTTCATCTGTTTATTAATGCCTATTTTGAATCCATGGCTGAAAACCGTCCCGAAGGAGAACGCGTTAACGTGCGACTTGTGTATCATTTTTAAGTCTTTCTTTATTTACGAACAAACCCAATATACCGGGTCGGATATTTTCTAAAGAATATCCGGCCCGGCATGCACAAAAAATCTGTGCATCGCTGCAAATTTTTCTATGCATTTTTTAGGATGATTGTTCAAAGACAAGCCTTATGATCTATTTGCTTTCAACAACCCGTTTGATGCCCTGAGCGTAATACAAACATTAGAGTGGACGACCGATTTGAAATATAAACAACGGTCCCTTTTGATCCAAATAATCAGGCTGTACGAGCGGCCAGGAAATCCCTATCCGGAAGGACGACAAATTCCCCCAAGCAATCTCCAGCGATGTAACCAACTCAAATCCTCCGCCAACCAAAAGATCATCTCCGGTGATATCTTCGCCGGCAAAACCGGCATCAACAAACGTTCCCAGTCTTAACCGGTGAAAAAACAAAGGTAAGGTTTCATACCCGGTCTGCAGATTGGCCATGGGCCAGAAGACTTCGATTCCGGTTGAAGCCGCTTTGGGAGCATCCAGAATGTTTGAATCGAATCCTCTTATGGGAAAAAGTTTGGATGGCCTTCGAGTAAAATAACCTTCGATAACGTTGCCGCCTATACGAAATGCATTGTGGCCACTGAGGGATTCACCCCAGGCTCGACCTCCCATCATATGA
>PKTV01000519.1 GCA_002868985.1 Desulfobacteraceae bacterium
CGTAACTTAATCAATTACCAAAAAAAATTATCCATGTAGCGGCTGTTTAGAAAAACTCCCCTACCCCTCATATAATTGACAGGATTCCTTAACTTCCCCGTTTAATACGGGATAAATAGACACTCAAATGAAGGCCGAGGCGGGTCACTCGTCGATAATACATGTCTCGGACATCTACTTTACTTGATCGTAATAGATCTAACCCGGACATTTCACGTATCCGAGGCGTTCATTTGCAAGGCATTCAAGGGCGCAGCCCCGCTATACAAAGCGGGATAGACCTCCGTAGACTACTGCAAGCTCTTGATAACGCAGCAAATGGGCGTCTCGGATACGTGAAATGTCCGGGTTAAGCCTTCACACGCCGAATAGCCGCCCCGAGTTGAGAAAACTTTCTTTCAATTTCCTCATATCCACGATCCAGATGATATACCCGGCTGATTTCGGTGGTGCCTTTTGCCGCCAGACCGGCCAGAATCAATGACGCGCTGGCCCTTAAATCCGATGCCATAACCGGCGCACCGGACAGCATCGGCACACCGGTAATCATGGCGGTGTTTCCCGATATTTTGATATCCGCCCCCATGCGTTTCAGCTCGCTGACATGAATGAAACGGTTTTCAAAAATGGTTTCCGAAATCATACTGAACCCGCTTGCAATCGACATCAGCACCATAAACTGGGCCTGCATATCTGTCGGAAATCCCGGATAAGGCAAGGTTTTAATATCTACACTTACGATTTCATTTGCTCCCTTAACCTGTATGCTCTTATCCTTGACAGATACCTCGGCACCACTCAGCCTGAGTTTGTGGATCACCGCTTCAAGATGGTCGGGTTCACAATCCAAAATTGTCACATTTCCTTTGGTCAAGGCTGCCGAAACCATAAAGGTCCCGGCTTCAATCCGGTCGGGTATGATTTTGACCGATACGGGTTTCAGGTTTGATACGCCTTCGATGGTGATGACTGAAGTGCCGGCTCCTTTTATTTTAGCGCCCATCCGGATCAAAACATCAGCAAGTGTAACAACTTCAGGCTCACACGCTGCATTACTCAACACGGTTGTTCCTTTGGCCAGAACAGCCGCCATCATAAGATTTTCAGTTCCGGTTACGGTGGAAATATCCATATAAATCTCTTCTCCTTTAAGACGATCCGCCGTAGCTTCCACGTAACCATGTTTTAATTCAATGCTGGCACCGAGACGGGCAAGCCCTTTTAAATGAAGATTTATGGGTCGTGCACCGATGGCACATCCGCCCGGCAAAGACACCCGAGCTTTTTTAAGTCTTGCCACCAGCGGGCCAAGAACCAGAATAGACGCGCGCATTTTTCTAACAAGATCATAAGGCGCTTCGTGATTGCCCACACCTCCTGCATCTATTTGAACAGTATCTTTATCTGTCTCAATCCTTGCGCCCAGATGCAAAAGTAAATCTTTGGTGCTCTGGATATCTCTAAGATCCGGAACGTTGGTATATGTATTCCATCCATCGGTAAGCAGTGAAGAAATAAGGATGGGAAGGGCGGCATTCTTAGCGCCGCTAATTTTCACTTCTCCCTCAAGGGAGCGCCCGCCTTCAACGATGATTTTATCCATTTATCAAATCCTTAAAACGAACTATACCGACTCAACTATGATCGAGATCGATAAAAAATATTTAGCAAAATGATTATTTTGCCCTAAATTATTTTGCATTAAAAAGAAGGCGCTTCATGTTAAACAATTACATATAAACAAAAAAGCGCTTCCCCGATTTTATGGCGAGGCAAGCGCTTTTAACCTTCAAAAAAACAACATGTTAATGGTGATGTTCGCCATCCTCCTTGGATGCATCAATGGCGGCTTTGATAATGCAGTAGGTCATACCAATGCCTAAAATGGTCAGTGCATACCAGAGGCCCCCCATAAACACTGCATGGCCCATGTCCCAGATCCATTCAAAATTAAAAGGAAACATAATCTATCCTCCTGCCCGCTTTATGCTTCAGCCGGCTTTAATTCCTGTTCTAACTCAACGGATGGTTCAACCGCCGTCTCTTCTTTGTCCAAGGGTTCGATGGGATTCAGTTCCGGCTCGTTGGGGAATACCGGCAAATAGCGGTATGAAATGGCAACGAGAATAATACCATATGCTACCGGGAGTATGGTTGTTGCAACCTCCTGCCAACTTGGGATGTACAAGACCCATTGATCAAATGTCATGACGGGTACGGCCATGACCTGAAGCACCATGACCCATCGATTAAGACAAACCCCGATAACCGCCAGGATCACGGCAATCCAAAGCGTCATGGAATTCTTTCGTCCTTTATCCGTAATCAGGATAACCGCAGGAATCAGACCGCAAATCCCAATTTCCGCTACAAGCATCCAGATGCCATACAATGGATTGTTGGAATAAAAATCCATTAGCGTGAACCCTTTCGACGGTGCGGTAACGGTGAACCAGTGCCAGGTATCGTAAGCCTTTGCTATGGTGTATGTCAGAATCATCCACCCTGAAATTTTAGCCAACAGCTCGATGGCAACGTCCTTTACCAGTTTTTTTCGAGTAACTTTTTCGGTGATTTTAGTAACCAGAATGGTAAAACACGGCCCGCAGGCAGCGGCCGACCATGTAAACAAAAAGAAGGTCCAGGGCCAGATAAAGATCCCTTCTCTAAAGGCAAAGGGTCTTCCGTACAAAACACCGGCAACACCGCCCAAAGAGCCTTGGTGGAAAAAAGAAAGAAATGCACCGGTTGCCGCAAATACCGCCATGACTTCGTGCATGTTGTGACCGAGATGATGAAAAAACGGCACTTTGTCGATCTGACGGTTTTCAAGAATCAGCGGAATATATTCAATGGTCAATACCACGAAATAACAGGAAAGACAAAAGGCCACCTCAGTCAACATGGAGTGAACATTGGCATGCCAGAAAATAAACCATCCCCTCAATGGCTGCCCGATATCGATGGCTAAAATCAGCAGCGCTGAACTGTAGCAGATAAAACCGATCAGCACTGCATAATTAATGATGTTCTTCAGCGCATCTTTTCCAAAAATATATCGTAATAATCCGGTAAAAAATGCACCACCACCCACTGCAATGACTGCAAGATCGGCCCAGATCCACAAAGCAAACCCGTAGTAGTCGTTCATATTGGTCTGGTTAAGACCCTTAAACCAGCAAAGTAACATGGCATAAACGCCCCACAGCAGTACAATGCCGACTGCACCGATGAACAGCAAAAATTGCCACAACGGGCAGCGCTTAACGCCTTTGGGTATTAATGCAGAATCCATATGTTACATACTCCTTGAATAACAGTTTCAGTTTTTGTTAGCTTTTAACCATGGTGCACAGGCTTTTTACCTTTTGCCTCCTTTTTCAGATAATTATCACCGGCTTGTCGAACCCAATTTCGGCTTGAAAGATAGTAGACCTTGGGATTGGTTCCCAGTCGCTCCAACAGCCGGAATGCATGAGGATTCCTCGGACGTCCGCTATGTTTATGATCGGGGTTGACCATATTGAATACCGCATGGTTCGGATTGTTCAGATTGCCGAATGTGATGGCATCGGCAGGGCATGCCTGGGTGCACGCGGTTTGATATTCATTCTCTTCAATGTCACGTCTTCCCTCCAAAAATGCCTTTTCCTTGGCCAACTGATAGCGGTGAAAACAAAAGCTGCACTTCTCAACCACACCACGCATTCGAGGAGAAACATTGGGACTGAGGTATTTTTCCATACCGTCCGGCCAAATGGGATCCCACCAGTTAAAATAGCGGGCATGATACGGGCACGAAGCCATACAATACCGGCACCCAAAACAACGGGTATATATCTGACTGACAATCCCGGTATCAGTGCCATAATCCGTTGCGATGGCCGGGCATACGGATACACAGGGAGAATGCCCTTCATGTTGACCTGCACATTGCATACAAGGTCTTGGGAGATAGCATATATCTGTA